>JAAKFI010000031.1 GCA_011065125.1 Candidatus Anoxychlamydiales bacterium
TATTCAATTATCGTCATTCTAGGTGGCATTATGTCCTTTAGATGGGCGGATAGCACTATATCACTTTATATGGAAATTCTACTTGGAACTTTTTTATTTATAAATTCTATTTTTTTAATGAAAGAAAATCTTTATTTATTTTTAATAGCTTTTGTCGTAACTACTATACTTGCAATATTTTACAGCTATAATTTTTCAAAAACACATAGCTTTTTTCAAATTTTATTAGCTATGATTTCTTTTTTTATGATTGGATACAACCTTTTAAAAATATCAAGATTTAAAACTAAATAAAAAAATCGAGCAAACCTTGCGTTTTGCTCGATTTAAATGTAAGTCTTTAAAAATTAACTAAAAAGGTTAAGCTTTAGCTTTTCTTTTTCTTCTTACTTTTGTTTTTTTAGCAGCTTTTCTTTTAGCTGGCTTTTTCGCTACTTTTCTTTTTGCAGTTTTTCTTTTAGCAGTTTTTTTAGCAACTTTTCTTTTAGCTACTTTTCTTTTTGCAGTTTTTTTAGCAACTTTTCTTTTAGCTACTTTTCTTTTAGCTGGCTTCTTAGCAGCTTTTCTTTTTTTTCGTTTTAACATAGATGCCTCCTTGTAAAATTTTCTATGTTAAAAGTAATCAGGGTTGCCCCTTTTGAATATGATTACTTCTTATATTCTTAATATAATATTTTTTTTAAATAAAAACAAATTTATTTCTTGATTTTATTTATTAAGTCATTATTAAGTCTGAAACGTTAATATTAATAACGCCCTGAGGTAATCTTCTGAAGGCTTTTTTTTCTAATTAAAAAAAAATAAAAAAAAATAATTTATTTATAAAATTAGTTATGTTTTTTATCAGTTTTTTTTAAATTATTCAATTAAATGATAAATTAACATCTAATTTATAATCGATCTTTTGATAAAGATAATCAATTTAAATAATCCTTTTATTTTTAGGATTTATTATAGGAACCTTATAATAAATAATTATATTATTTTAAAAAGATATTTAGTTTTAGGAAATTAATAAAAAATAAGTTCTTTTAATTACTTCAATAATTAAAAGAACTTACCTTATTGATGACTATTTCTTTTTGTTTTTTCCTGGAAGAAAGCTTTTCCAGTTAACAAAAGCATAAATACCACTTAGTCCAATTAGGATATATAAAACTCTATCTATCCACATTTTACCAAATATGTATTCAATTATATTAAAATCAATAGCAAAAAAACCTAAGTTAATTCCACCAAAGATTAATAAAAATAACGCTACTATATTAATTTTCTTCATTTTTCTATCCTTGATTTTGAGTTTCCCCATAATTCTACTAGTGACATAACGTATGTTATTATTCAAGTATTTTTTTTAATTCATTTTTATAAAACACTGATTATTATAAATTTATATTGTAATTAATTTTAAGTGGTTTTATTTTAAATATAAATTAACTAAGAAAATTATGAATAGCCCACTTGCTGATTATTTAAGACCAAGCTCTTTTTCGGAGGTAAAAGGTCAAGATGAAGCTGTTGGATCTAATAGCTTAATTAGAAAAAGTATAGAAAATAAAAAACCAATTTCTTTTTTGTTATTTGGTCCCCCAGGAGTTGGTAAAACAACTATTGCTAAATTATACGCAAAAGAATTTGATTACAAATTTATTAATTTAAGCGCAGTTTTCTGCTCTATAAGTGAAATAAAGAAAATAATTTATGATACTAAAGAAAAACCTCTTTTAAATAAAAGAACAATTCTTTTTATTGATGAAATCCATAGATTCAATAAAGCTCAGCAAGATATCTTTTTACCATTTATTGAAGATGGGACTATAATTTTAATTGGGGCAACATCTGAAAACCCAAGTTTTTCTTTAAATAACGCACTGCTCTCTAGATTAAGAATTATCGAGTTAAAACCATTAAATCCTAAGAGTTTATCTCAAATAATTAATAGATATGAAGAAAAGATCAAACCACTGAATTTAAGCATAGAAGCACAGCAATACTTAATAGATCTATCTTCTGGAGATGCGAGATACCTTTTAAACATGATAGAAAACATTGAAAACTTAAATAAAGATAAATTAGATATTAAAGATATTGAAAAAATCCTGCAAAAAAGAGCTATTAATCATGATAAAAATTCAGATTTTCATTTTAATTTGATATCAGCACTTCATAAGTCAATTAGAGGCTCTGATGTAAACGCATCTATTTATTATCTAACTAGAATGTTAAATGCTAAAGAAGATCCAAAATACATAATTAGACGACTTATTAGAATTGCATCAGAAGATATCGGTCTTAGTGATCCAAGCGCTCTTAAAATAACAATAGATGCTATGAATGCATATCAAATATTAGGTTCCCCCGAAGGTGAGTTAGCAATTGCGCAGGCTGTAATATACTTAGCACTATCTCCTAAAAGTAATTCTGTTTATTTAGCTTATAATAAAGCAAAAGAAGCAGCAAATAAGACATCTCACATTCCCCCACCTAAAAATATATTAAATGCCCCTACAAAAGTAATGAAAGATCTAGGATATTCAAAAGACTACATATATGATCATGATGAAAAAGATAGCATATCTTCTCAAAAATTCTTACCGGATGAAGTATTAGATAAAAATTTTTACAATCCAAAAGAAAGAGGGTTTGAAAGAGATCTATTAAAAAGAATAAAATACTTTGAAAAACTAAGAAAATCCAAGAATAATCTTTAATAATTCCTTATATTAACTTGTATATAAAGTTTACATTAGTTATATTTTCATCTCCGAAAGGGAAAAATTAAGGAATTTAAATGTTAGAATTATTACATCGTAAAAATAAAATATCAATTAATGACTATGATTATAAACAAGATATAAATATAAGACTTTTAGTATCTAGCTTGTCTGTAGATGAATTAAATGTTTTAGAAGAATTATTATATAGTTCTATTAAAACTAATTTGAAAGATTTATCTGATAATTTAGATATTGATAAAAACACTCTTTTATTAGCATTAGAAAAATTTTCAAAGGTAAATTTTTTAACTATTGAGAATGAAAATATTTTAATTGATAAAAAAGCAAGAAAATATTTTGAATTTGAATATTCTAGATTTGAAGATGGCTTTAAAGCTGATCTATTATTTTTTCAAGTATTACTACAAAAAATTCCGATTCATATTTTGCCTGTTTGGTACTCGCTTCCTAGAACTTCCAATAATATTTTCAAATCAATTATAGAAAAATACTTATCAACTCCAAATATTTTAAAAAGACATATTGAAGATATAAAATATGAAAACACTATTTTTGAAAATATTTTAAATGATTTATATAACTCTAAAAACTATGAGTTAGATTCAATTGAAATCCAAAAAAAATATAATTTTACAAGAGAAGAATATTTAGAAATAATCCTATTTTTAGAATTTAATTTTGCCCTAACTTTAAAATACAAAAAAACAGATGATGCATGCATTGAAGTGATAACTCCAATTCAGGAATATCAAGAGTATCTTTTGCATTTAAAAAACACTCTTCCTGATACCATCCCTAATACCAAAGACTTAATTAAAAAAAGAGATTCTGATTTTGGTTTTGTAGAAGATATGACAAGCATTTTAAATATGTCCAAAAAAACATTACCTTTAGATACTGTAAATGAAAATCTAAAAAAAGAACTTAATTTAAAAGATCCAAAAATAAATGTTAGTAAAACTTATTTAGATTCTGTAATCTTTAGACTATTAAACTTAAAATTCATAGAACAAATAGATAACAACATCTCAATAACAGATAATGGAAATTTGTGGCTTGAATTTGATTTAGAAAACAAAGCTCTTCATTTATATAACCATCAATTATATACATTTGATCAAGAGGACCTTCCTTATAAATTATTTAATGAAAAAGCTATTAGAGAAGCAGAAAAAAGCATTTCAAATATATTAAAATCTTCTTGGGTATATTTTGATGATTTTATTGATTCAGCTTTAGCTCAACTTTCTGATGACAAGCAGATGAAATTAATTTCACTTGGTAAAATTTATAAATACAATATACCTACCTATACTAAAGAAGAAAAAAGATTTATAAAAAAAGTTATCTTTGAAAAGTTATTTGAATCCGCTATAGTATCAATAGGTTCGATCAAACAAAAAGATTGTTTTAAAATAACAGACTTTGGAAAGACTCTTTTTGATATTTAATTAGATTCTTTTTAATATAAACTTAAAAACAAAAAAAACATGTCAAAAGATCTAGTTTCAAATAAAAAAGCATTTTATGATTATGAGATATTAGATACTTTTGAAGCTGGAATTGTTCTTGTTGGATCAGAAATTAAATCTTTAAAAGATCATACAGGATCTTTACAAGATTCATATGTAATAATTAAAAAAAACGAACTTTTTGTAGAAAATCTATATATAGCTCCTTACAAATTTTCCAAGGCCTTTCCTCATGAAGAAAGAAGACAAAGAAAATTATTAATGCATAGACATGAAATAGATAAAATTGCAAAAAAAACAAAAGAAAAAGGTTTTAGTATTATTCCTCTTTCTATCTATTTAAAAAAAGGCAAAGCAAAAATTAAAATAGCAATTGCAAAAGGAAAAAAAGCTTTTGATAAAAGAGCTAAAATGAAAGAAAAAGAAGATAAAGCCTCTCTTAGAAAAATATTTTAATATTCTATCTTTATTTCAATAATATTCTTGACTAGGATCATAAATTTAAGTATCTTTAGTTGTTTAGATGATGAATTTATGAGGTAATAAACAAATGAAAGCTGTAATTTCTAAAAATGAACTAGTATCACTTATTGGAAAAATACAAAGTATTGTAGCTAACAAACCCGCTATTCCAGCTCTATCTAATATTTTAATTGAAGCTGTAGATGATCAACTAATTTTAAGTGCAACTGATCTTACAACTTCTATGAGATGTTATGCTGAAGCTAAAGTAATAGAAGAAGGATCAATAGCTCTTCCAGCAAAAAGATTTTTTCAACTAATTAGAGAACTTACATCTCCACAAATAAAAATTAGCATGAAAACACCAGAGTTAGTTGAAATCACATCGATATCGTCACTTTTTAAAATAAATGGAATGCAAAAAAGTGAATTCCCTTCCCTTCCAGATGTAGCAGGGGCAATGCAAATCAGAATTCCATCTAATAAATTAAAAGAAATGATCACAAAAACATATTTTGCAGCAGCAAGAGAAGACAGTAGATATGTTTTAAATGGAATATATCTAAATATTAATAATTCTAAAGCTACTTTAATTGGAACAGATGGAAAAAGACTTTCTAAAATAACATCAATGATAGATGTAGATAGATCTTTTCAAGGATCATATATCTTGCCTTTAAAAGCTTCAGAAGAAATGATCAAAATGCTAAGTGATGATGAGCAAATGGTTAATTTTTCACTTATGCATGATAAAGTATTTTTAGAAAAAGGCAATTTAACCCTAATAACTAAATTATTATCAGGTGAATATCCAGATGTTGAAAGAGTAATACCAGAAAACACACCAATACAAGTAAAACTACATAGAGAAGAGCTTATAACACTTCTTCGTCAAGTTTCCTTATTTACAACCGATTCTTCTAGCTCTGTTAGATTTATCTTTGATGAATCTGAGCTTAGACTTACAGCAACATCTTCTAACATTGGTGAAGGTAATGTTTCTATGCCTGTTGATTTTAGTCATGAAAGATTTGAAATAGCATTCAATCCTCATTACTTTATGGATATTTTAAGACATAGCAAAGATGAAACAATAAATTTTGCTCTACAAGATTCTTTTAACCCAGGAATTATAACAGATTCTTCATCGGCTTTATTTGTCATAATGCCAATGAGATTAAATGAATTATCTCAAAGTATAGAAGATGCAAATCAAGACACTGTGCTTACGTAATTTTAGAAATTTTTCTTCTTTAAATATTAAATTTACCCCTGGTATAAATTTAATATTTGGAGAAAATGCAATTGGTAAGACATCCGTTTTAGAAGCTCTCTATTTAATTTCTTGTGGCAGGTCTTTTAAAACTTCTAATCTCGCAGAACTAATAAATGAAAAAAAATCTTTTTTCTATATAGAAGCTGAAATATTAAAAGATAATATTCTGCAAAGAATCAAAATATACTATGATCAAAAAACAAAAAAAATAGAGTTTAATAAAACAAAATATCTATCTTTTAATAATCTTTTAGGGATAATGCCACTTATCTTATATCTCCCACAAGATTGTGACTTAATAACTTCCAAACCAAATATAAGAAGATCATTTTTAAATTTACATTTAGCTCAAAAAGACCCTCTTTACGTTCATCATTTAATTAGATTTACAAAAGCTTTAAAACAAAGAAATTATCTACTTAAAAAAAGAGATGAAAAAAATCTTTTTTGTTTTGAAGATATATTAATCAATTCAGCTAGTTATATTACTTACCAAAGGAAATTATTTTTGGAAGAGTTAAATAACCCTCTTCAAAAAAACATAAAAAATTTATCTAAAAACATTTCTAATTTACAAATTAAATACTTATCTTCTATTCAAGAGATAAACTCTGTAGACTCTATTAAATCTTTTTATAGAAATCTTTTGAAAAAAAATAGAAAAAAAGAGTTAGATTTCAAATGCACTCTTTTTGGTCCACATAGAGATGAAATACTATTTATGACAGATGATAAAATATCTAAACAATTTTCATCGGAAGGACAGAAAAAAGCTATTATTTCAGCTTTAAAATTATCAGAATATGAACTTTTAAAGTCTAAATTACAGCAAAGCCCCCTATTTGCAGTTGATGACTTTGGGGTGCATTTAGACACAAAACATAAAGATCTTTTAAAATCAAAAATAGAAAAGATACCCCAAGTCTTTATTACAATGCCCAATATTGAAAAATTTAATAATGCAAATATTATTGATCTAAAATCTTTAAATTAAAATAATGATAGGTTTTATTAATATCAAAATCTATTTCAATTGATTTAAATAAGCACTTCCTAAATCAAAAGAAGACTTATCTTTAGATTTATAAATATCTAATATTTGATTGGATAGTTTTTTGCCTAATTGAACCCCCTCTTGATCAAAAGAGTTGATATCCCAAAGAAACCCTTGAAAGGCTATTTTATGCTCATAATAAGCTAATATAGCTCCAATGGTATAAGGAGTTAATTTATCTAATAAAAGAATGCTATTTACTCTATTTCCTAAAAAATTCTTGTTTAAATTTTCATCTTTTTTGCCTTTTGCAAGGGCAATAGATTGAGCAAATAGATTAGAAAGTAGTTTTTCTTGAGATGTTGTGTTATCTACCATTTCATCAATATTATAAATAGAATTTTTAAAACCAATAAATTCAATTGGTACTATATCTGTTCCTTGATGAAGTAATTGAAAATATGAGTGCTGAGCGTTCGTTCCAATATCTCCAAACACTAAAGGTCCCGTTTTAAAATCAACTTCTTTTCCATCTTTTGTAATGGATTTTCCATTTGATTCCATATCAAGTTGTTGCAGATGGGTTGGGAAATATAATAAAAAATGAGAATAAGGAATTACTGAAATTGAGTTGTAGTTTAAAAAGTTTCTGTTCCATATGCCTATTAAAGCAGAAAAAAGAGGTAGATTTTTTTCAATATTAGTATCAAGAGCAATTTTATCCATAGAATTTGCTCCTTTTAATATTTCTATATATTTATCAAAACCAATAGCAAATGATAAAACAACTCCTCCTACCATAGATGTAGCTGAATATCTACCTCCTATATAATCCCAAATATAAAAAGATTCTAAATATTTACTTTTATCATCCATTTTAGAATCTTTAGCTGTTACTGCAATCATATGATCTTTAGGATTAAGTCCTTTTTTTATAAGAGCATTTTTTACAAATTCTTCATTAGTTAAAGTTTCAATAGTAGTACCAGATTTAGATACTGTAATGAATAAAGACTTTGTAAGATCTACTTTGGAAAGTATGTTTAAAGCCTCATCTGGATCTACATTAGATATAAAATATATATTTTTATCTTCTTTTTGATAAGCGCTCATTGCATGAACTAACGCTTTAGGTCCTAAAAAAGAACCTCCTATTCCTATTTGGATAATATTTTCAAATTTATCATCATTTTCATTTATAAATTTTTCTAGTTTTTGAATTTCTAAATATGCTAAATCACTTGCTTTTTTAGCTTCTGTTTCTTCATTTCTATTTTCAAATATATCTCTTAGAGCAGTATGTAAAACAGCTCTTTCTTCAGATTTGAAATTTTCAATATAATTAACGATTTTTCCATTTTGCATATCTTTCATTTTATCTATTGCATCAGAATCTTTTGCTAAAGAATTTAATTGATTAATTACATCTTCGTTTACCCTTTGTGACGAGTAGAGATATTTAATATTCATATTTTCAATTTTAAAGTCTTCAATCCTTTTTTTTGTGTAGATACTCTCATCTGTTAAATCGATTGGATTATTTGCTAGCTCTTTTAATTTTAAATAACTTTTGTAAGATATAAATTTACTCATTTAAATGCCTTTATGTTTTTATACTCAACTTATTTAAAGGATATGTTTTTTGAATTATATTTTAAATATTTTTTTAAATTGATCAAAATTGTTAATTTTTTATATTATGTTACTTATGCTTTTACGGGGTATAGCGCAGCTTGGCTAGCGCGGCTGGTTTGGGACCAGTAGGTCGGGGGTTCAAATCCCTCTACCCCGATTGGCTACTTCTCAAATTTATGAAATCTAATATCTTTTCCTTTAGAGACCCAAAGAGACTTAAAATAAGAAGAACCATAGTTTTCTAAATTTGTTAAAAAGTAAGGTTCTTTATATAGACTTTTTAACTTCGCATCTAAAATATTTTTAATAATTTCATTCGAATAATTTTTATCGTCTGTTACTATAATAATATTGCATTTATCGATTAGTACTCTTTTCATTTCTAAAATAAATTCTTTTTTAATTAACCTATTTTTTTCATGCTTTGTTTTAGGCCAAGGATCAGGAAAATTTATATATATTTGAAAAATACTGTTATTTTTTAAATAATACTTAGTAAATGTTTTAGCTTCACCTAATACTATAAATAGATTATCTACATTTTCATTATGCATTTTAACCCAAATTTTTCTAGCTCTTTGAAAGTCCATTTCAATAGCTATAAAATTAATATTTGGATTTTTTTTTGCTTTTTGTACTATCCACTCACCATTACCGGAGCAATACTCTACATGCAATCGATTGTTATTTTTGAAATATATTTTTTCTTTAAAATTTGAATGCTCCTCGTAATTACCAGGTACATATAGAAGTCTATTTATAATAATAGGCCTTCTGTCTTCAAATTTAAAAGGTATAATTAAATCAGATTTTTTCATAGCAGAACTATTATAATAAATTAGATTTAATATTTCGAAGTTATTTTTTTTTTAAATTTGCTTGAAGATTAAAAAAATAAATTGCTACTATGCATTTTAAAGATTAAAATTTAAGGAGATGCAATATATATGAAACAATCGAGAAAAAAGTATTTAACATTTTTTTTAACTTTTTTAATAAGCAATGTTTTTGCAGCTCCGTCTAAATTAACTTTTCAAGATAAATTCACATCTACCCTAAATCTAAAAGAGATATTTTTAGCATCCCCTATTATTTATGTAGTTTTAGCTATTATGTCTGTAAGTGCTTTTACAATATGGATACTATGTTTGGTTACTTTTAGAGAAAAAAACAATATAAGATCATCTTTTAAAAAAACTCTTAGAAACCATCTATTAAAAAAAGATTTTGATAAAGCCTTAAACTACTGTGAAAATAATAATAATATCTTTTCGTCTATCATATCATCCGCACTTCAATCTAGATCACATGGTCCTCAGTTTATATCTGACTCTATGAAAGCAAAAGGACAAAGATATGCAGCTAAATTTTGGCAAAGAATCTCTTTATTAAATGATATTGTGGTAATAGCACCTATGCTAGGACTATTAGGCACTGTAATTGGTATGTTTTATGCTTTTTATGATATGAATAGATCAATTGATTCAATATCTGCTTTATTTGATGGGCTAGGCATTGCAATTGGAACCACAGTAGCTGGGCTTATTGTTGCAATTATAGCTATGATTTTTCATGCAACATTGAAGTTTAGACTTATAAAAGTACTTAATTTAGTAGACAGTGAAGCTCACTCTCTTAGCTTTTTAATACACACAAAAACTAAAAGAAAAACTTCAAAAGAGGCTTAAAAAATATGAGTTTAATACCTGAAGATAAATTAAAATCTAGTTCAGTATTTAATTTTGCACCTATGATAGATTTTTTATTTTTAATGCTTGCATTCTTTGCAACGCTTGCTGTTTCAAGAGCTTCTTTATATGATACTAAATTAAATTTAGTACAATTAAAATCAGAAGAAGGATCTAACCCAATACAACAAGCAGACGAGCCTTTTCAAATAAATTTAAGCGTTACAGATACAGGCTCCTATAAGTGGATTACAGATATTCAAACTTATCCAATGGATAATATTCAAAGAATTCAAAAAGAACTTCATCATCAACATGAAATCGGCCTTCTTCCAATTGATAAAACTCAGACTAAAGTATTACTTCATATTGACAAAGAGGCCCATTGGGAATCTGTTGCAAAGCTTATTTTCGCTATTAGAGAAGAGGGATTTGATGCATTCCCAATATATGAACATGATGGGCGTTTAAATATAAATGATAAACATTAAAAAAAAGTGTTAAAACACTCCACTCTTGACTAAAAGAGAAAAAATCTCTAAATTTATATAATATTTTCTTGCCCAGGTGGTGGAATTGGTAGACACGCCAGACTTAGGATCTGGTGCGGTAACGTGTGAAGGTTCGAGTCCTTTCCTGGGCAATTTATAAAAAACTATTTATTATCATTTATTAAAAAGATACTAATCTTTTTTTTCTTTTGTTATATTTTGCAAGCTTTTCAAAGCCTATTTTTTTTAATATTTGTCTAGCTTTTTTAAATTCACGAATCAAATTACTTGGATGATGAGCGTCAGCATTAATTAATACTGATATATCTTTTTCTTTTATTTTTTTTAAAATCTCAATCGAAGGATATTGCTCTTTACATGGGAAAAAAAATCCAGAGGTGTTTACTTCAACAGACATACCAGCGTCTTTAATAGCATTTAAAGCGTCTTCAATATAATTATCCAGCTCAACTTGAGGTTTATGTCCATGCTTCTTATAAAGATCAATATGACCTATTATATCAAATGCTTTGCTTTTTGCTAATTCTTTGATTTTTATCCAATATTCAATCATTATATCTGTTGTGAAATTTTTAGGTTTATAGCTGTTCTCATCAACGACTATAATTTTATTTACCAAATGAATAGATGCTATTAAATAATCAAATGGATACTTTTTGATTATAGCCTTAAATTCTTCTAAAGTCTCTTTAACATATTCAACTTCAAGACCTAATTTCACCTTTGGTTTTTTTAAATTTTTATATTTTAAAACATCCTTTACGTATCTATCTAGTTTATTAATTTCCATATCACTTTGAAAAACATATCCATTTTTTTTAGGTATATGAAAATGATCTGAAATTCCCACCTCATCTAAATTTAAATTAATCGCTTCTTTAATAATATCATCGATATTTGAATTGCCATCACTATATGTTGAATGGTTATGATATGAAAATAACATATTAGCCTTTTATGTTTTATTTTAATAAATATAATAAATAGAAAAAATAAAATTTACATCTTGAATTAAAAAAATAAAAAAATTAATCTTTTTTAAATTTTTCAAAAAAAACATAATATGAGTATTTCAAGTAGGGTCAGAGCAAAAAATTTTATTTTATTAGGAGCTCCAGGAGCTGGTAAATCTACTTTTGCAAATTTATTTCAAAGGCATGTACCTGTATCTGCGGGATGGATGATAAGGCAAAAAGCAAGAGATACTACTCACCCTTTATTTAAAGAAATAAATTATCAACTTAAAACTAACGCTAAAGTAGATGAATCAATTGCTACTTTTCTGGTTTTAGAAAGATTAAAGGAACTTAATTCTCAAAAAAGACTTTGGCTTTTAGATGGTTTTCCAAGAAATTTACATCAAGCAAGGACATTAAAAGACTTTATGCCTCTTCGGGCAACTGTTGTACATTTAGATGTAGATCAAAAAACATCTACCCAAAGACTCTTAAACAGATGTTTATACCCATTTTGCTTAGAAAATTATAATTTACTTACAAGAAAATTTAATTTTTGTGATAGATGTAATACTGAGCTTTCAAAAAGAGATGATGATGATTCAATAGAAAAAATTAGACAAAGATGGGAAATTTATAAACAGCATGATTTAGCCGGAGTAAAAGAATATTTCAGAAAAAATAATATGTCTGTTATTACTATCGATGTTAACCATTCTTTCTTTTAAAAAATTTTAGTTTTAATTTTTTTAATAAAATAAATAATGCTAAAAATTTTTTTATATGTTATTTCTAAAAAAACTAAACAAAGATTATAATATGTATACAAAACAAGAATTACATGATCAAAAGATTGGAACATCTTCGCTTTATTTGATTCAGCTATTTTCTACTTTCAGCTATGGAATATTATATTCCACTTTGATTTTATTTATAACTAAAGGTCTTAAAATGGATGATGTAGTAGCGGCAACTATTACAGCTAGTTTTATCGCTTTTAATTATACTTTGAGATTAATTGCAGGATTTATTTCAGGAAAGTTTTTTTCGCATAGAATATCTGTTGTAATAGGATCTGTATTTCAAGGCATAGGGTGCTTTTTTTTATATAAATATGAACTTTATATTGGACTTGCTTTTTATCTAGTTGGGCTTGGATTTACTATTACTTGCATTAATTGTCTTTTAACTCAGTTTTATCATAAAGATGACAAGAATCGAGAAAAAGTTTTTATGTTTAATTATAGTATTATGAATTTTGGTTTTTTAATTGCATATTTTATAAGTGGATATTTTGAAAAAATTCAAAATTATAAACTTCTTTTTTTAATAAGTGCTATATCAAATATAATTCCTCTTATTTTACTTTTATTCTTTTTTAAATTTTTTAAAGATAAAAAAACTACTTTTTCAAGTTTAAAAATTAGTAAAAGAACTTTATATCGAATTTTAGGTGCTATCAGTGTCGTATTGATAACGATTTGTTTAATTTGGCTTATTAGGCATTCAACAATTTCTCACATTTTAATAATTGTATTATCAATTGCTATGTTTTTATTAATGATTTTCTATTCAATTGTTCAAAAGACAAAAATTCAAAAAGAAAAATTATGGGCTTTTTTAATACTTACTGTAATGTCAATAATTTTTTGGACTTTATATACAGCAATACCAATGGCTTTAACTCTTTTTATTGAAAATAATGTAGATAGAAATATTTTGGGATTTATAGTTCCTCCTCAATGGGTTCTTAGCATTAATACAATTTTAATTGTTGTAGGCGGTCCTCTTCTTGCCATAATATTTAAAAGATTAAGACATAAAGGTAGAAAAATATCACTTCCTTTTCAATTTTCTGTAGCTTTGTTTTTGATAGGATTTGCATTTTTATTTTTAGGTTTTTCTACAAATTTCGCATCAAAAATTGGGTTAATTGGATTTTATTGGATAGTAATTGGATATTTCCTTCAAACTGTAGGAGAACTATATATAGCTCCAGTTTCGTATGCTATGGTTGGGCAATTAGTTCCAGATAAACTTCAAAATATTATGATGGGAATTACAATGCTAACAACAGGTATCGCAGCTATTTTTTCAAACATGTTTGCAAGAATAGCTCTTGGTTCTTCTAAAGAAACAAATCCTTTAATAACAAATCCACATTTTGCAAAAATGTTTTATATTATGGGCGGCGTAACGATTGTAGCTGGAATTATTATGACCCTTTTAATTCCATTAATTAATAATTTGATAAAAGAGAAAGACATTAAAAAGACTAGTCCAGAGCTTATTTAAATTAAACGCAATCTAAACGTTTTTTTAGTTTTTTTATACCTAAAAAAGCAAACATTATTGTAAATAATAACATTGCTAAAATACTTATCCAATAAGGCACAAAGTTTTTAGATTCAAATACTGAAGATCTTAAAGCTTCAGTTGCAAACATAACAGGATTTATTAAATTCATATATCCAGCTATGTGTGACATTGAAAAAATTGCTTTCCATGAATAAAAATATCCCCCTAACATAAACAATGGATTTACAATTCTAGCCCAAACCCATGAGACATATTTCATGCTTTTAATTAAAGCAGCTAACCAAAGAGCAAAAAATCCAAACATAATATTTATGATTAAAAAAGCTAATATAAACTTAAAAAATGAAAAATGCTCTAAACTAAATTTATTCCATAATATCAACTTTCCAAGTGGAAGTACTAAAATTGTATACATACAACCACTAATAGCCCATGAAACAGGTATTGCTGCAATAGATAAAAAGCTGGGAAGAGGAAGCGTTAAAATATAAGATATTTTCTTACTCCCAGTTATATCCATAACAAGATCTGTAGTTTTAGGAATTATATCAAAAAAATTTACAGCAGGAATAAGACCTATCAGTATAAATGCACCATAATTTGGTTTTACGCCAAAATATGGCATTATATAATTAAAAACTATCATATTTGATAACACAATTATCAAAAGATCTATTGCTTTACTCTTAAATGTTTTTTTATAAACAAACATCTCTTTTAAAATAATATTATAAAAGGTTTTAAGCCAAATTTTTATCATTTTTCATCTTCTTTTTCTTTGATTAATTCAATGAATACATCTTCTAATCTTGTTGATTTTCTATTTTCTTTTAAAATTTTGGGTGAATCTAACGCTATAACAGATCCATTATGAATAACACATATTCTATCTGATAAAATATCTGCTTCATCTAAATAATGAGTTGTTAAAATAATAGTTTTTTTTTCTTCTCTTAAATCCATTATAAATTTCCAAATAAGTCTTCTAAGCTGCGGATCAAGACCAACAGTAGGTTCATCCATAATTATAATTGTAGGGTCATGCATTAGAGTTCTTGCAATCATAAATCTTTGTTTATAACCACCAGAGAGCTGATCTAAATTAAATTTTTCATATTTTTTTAAATCAAATTTTTGAAGCAACTCTTCTACTCTATTTGTTATTTTAGTTTTAGATAAACCATAATATCTTCCTGCAAAAATTAAATTATCTATAACATTTAAATCATTATCTAGATTCTGAACTTGAGGACAAAACCCTAAAATTCTTCTATAGTTAGTGATATCCTCATAAATAGATTTATTTTTGTATAGAATATCACCTTCTGTTTGATTCAGAAGGGTAGCTATAATTGAAGAAAGAGTTGTTTTGCCAGCTCCATTCACTCCCAGTAAAGAAATAACTTCTCCTTTAAAAATATTTAAATTTATATTTTTTAAAGCTTCTATTTTTTGTTTTTTAAAAAAATAAGTTTTTTTTATCTCTTTTATTTCTAAAATATAATTATTCATGACATTCCTAAAAAATGTAAATTATATATGAATATAAAGTCTTTTGAAAGTTTTTTTATGTTAATCATAAGAAAAACAACTAAATTTTATTTTATGAAAAAAGAAAGCACTTTGCAAAAAAAAGCATCTAGATCTTTATTTTTTATACAAGTTTTTTCTACCTTAAGCTATAGCATCTTATTTTCAACTTTAGTCTTATATATTACAAATGGACTTAAATTAACTGATTTTAAAGCGATAAGTATAACTGCTAGCTTTGTTGCTTTTAATTATGCTCTTCATTTAATTGGTGGTTTTGTAACAGGAAGACTTTTTACAACTATCCCCTGCTTTTTTTATTAGGTGCTATTGCTAATATAATTGCTTTTATAACAGATTCCACTTCTATACCTCTTTAAAGATAAAAGTATTAGTCAATTAATAATCTACCCTGAGAAACCCTTAAAGGAGGCCCGGAGTCTATTCTACGATCTTCCTTAGGATATTTTGCATCAATTATAAAAGTGTCAGGAGATTTTATTAATAAATTAATGTTATCCCTATATCTAAATGTTTGTTCTTTATTAATCCACTCTTGAATATTTGATAAATATATACTATCCACCCTCAAGCCTTTTGATTCATACCATCTTGCAACTTTTTTTATATCATCTATATTTAGAATATTTAAGTTAACAAAATGACATCTATCTTGTTGAAAAAAGTTTTTAACAAAATCAAATGATTCATCTGACCCAAGCCAACTAAATCTTTGATTTAAAAGATAATAGAATTTGGCTGATAAATAGCCTGTTTTCCATAGTTCTTTGTCAAGTCCACAAATCCCTAAAGCATCCTGAATTTTTTTATCAGATAATAATTGATCCACAAATTCATGACGTGACTTTACTAAGGCTAATGTTTTTTTTATAATTTGATAAGCTCCAAACATTGCAGGATCAATATCAGCAATTATTGCATAGGCAGGTTTTCTTCTAGCAATAAGATCAAAATTTACATCGCAAGAAAAACCAATATGTAAATTATTTGCAACAAGATCTGCATTTAAAGGAATTCTATCAATTAAACTTTGTCTATTTGTTTCATTAGCTATTATGTATGTAGAAACTTCTCTTGGAATTGAGAAAACACTAAAGGCTGCTTGTAGAGGTAAGTCATTAAAAAGGTTTTCTTTTTGATCTATAACATGCTTTTGAAAAAAATAATCCGGAATATCAGCCCTTGCTTTTTTTTTAGGGGGTGGGGTTCCTTTCTCATATAATTCAGCTTGTGCTGTTAAAGTAGTTATTATTGCCATAAAAATTTTATTATAAAGTTGTATCAATATAGGATATTATAACATTTTTAATCTTAAAATATCAAAAAAAATCCTTTAGCTCCTTGTTGTGTAAGTTAAGATATCTATTAAATTATAAAGACTTATGCAATATCACCATCCTTTGTAATAGATAAAAATTTGAATATATTTGCTTTTGCCTTTCATTTGATTAGAAATTAAAAAAACAATTACTATTTTTTATAAGAAAATACTATCAAAAGTACTAAAAAAAAATTTAATTTAATTATATTTATAAAAAACTAGATGATTTTCTAAAAATATAGTAACTTAATACAACTT
>JAAKFI010000032.1 GCA_011065125.1 Candidatus Anoxychlamydiales bacterium
AGCTCTTTTAATAAAGAAGATAATTAAGCCTCGTTAAAAGACTTATCTTCTTTTCGATTTGCCACACTCGAAGCGAGACTCGACCCTTACGCAGGATTGCACGCATGGGATTTTAAGTCTTCCGCTTATAATAAAAACCTATACTTAAATAATTAAAAAAGAAGGAATTTAAACAAAAAATGTTTTAGTTGTCTCTACTCCCTTTTAGATTTTTTTGGTAAAAGAATCTTTCATTTTTGTCCCATTCTTTATTGATCTAAAATTAATATTCAAATTTTATATTCCACCTCTAAAAATCTATGTTTATTCCTTAATATCCTCAGAGTCTTTTTTTAGTTGCTTTTTCAAATGAAAACTTCTCCAAATTACATAAATGGCGGGTATTACAAAAAGAGTAAGAAGAGTCAAAGATAACAATCCTCCCCATAAAGGAGCTGCAATTCTTTTTGCAATATCAGATCCTGTTCCTTTGGATAGCATTATAGGTATCAATCCCATTATATTTAATCCGACTGCCATAATTAAAGGTCTAACTCTAAAACTGCCATATTCAACTACCATTTTTATCAAGTCTTCTTTAGAATTCATATTTCCTTTATTTGACCATTCTAAAAATCCTTTATCTAAATATGTTACCATAATTGAAGCTGTTTGTGCGGCAATTCCAAGAAGCGCAATCATTCCAACCCATACTGCAACTGAAGTATTATAATTTAAGAAAAATAATAACCATATTCCACCAATAGCTGCAAAAGGAACAGATAACATTACAATTAGAGTTTGCGCAAGTCCTTTGAAATTGAAATATAGAATAATCAAAATAATTAATAATGTTAGAGGCACTACAGTTTTCATCAAATTTTGCATTCGTTCTAGATATTCATATTGTCCTGTCCATTTTAAGAAATAACCTTTGGGCAAAGTAAGTTTGGAATTAACAATTGTTTTAGTTTTTTTTACATAACCTCCAATATCCTTTGTTTTTGGATCTACATATATCCATCCACTTAATGACCCCATTTCATCTTTAATCATAGGAGCGTCCATTTTTATCTTTACTTCTCCTAATTGCCCCAAAGGAACATGTTTAAATCGTCCAGGTGGCATTTCTTTAGGATTTATTCTAATAGGAACTAAAACTTGTTTTAATTTTTCTACATCATTTCTTAGTTCTCTTGGGTAGCGTATATTAATTTTATAACGCTCTCTTCCTTCAATTGTTGTACTTATATCAAGTCCACCAATAGATGTTTCAACAATATCCATAACATCTAATACTTCTAAACCATAGCGAGCAATAGCCTGGCGATCTGGTGTAAAATCAATAAAATATCCTCCTAATTCTCTTTCAGCATAAACACTTCTGGTTTCTGGAATATCTCTAATAATTTTCTCTAATTTTTTACCAATTTCATTTATTATAAAAAGATTATCTCCCAATACTTTAATACCAATTGGAGTTCTAATACCTGTTGTTAACATATCTACTCTAGCTTTAATTGGCATAGTAAATGCATTTTGAACTCCAGCTAATGATAGAGCTTTATCCATTTCTTTTATTAAAAGATCTTTTGTCATACCTTTTCGCCACATAGATTTTGGATGTAGATTAACAATGGTTTCTATCATTGAAAGTGGTGCTGGGTCTGTAGAAGTTTCAGCTCTTCCGGCTTTTCCAAAAACTAATTTTACTTCTGGGAATGAGTATAAAATTTTATCTTGAACTTGTGTAAGATTTTTAGCAGCTTCTATTGAAATTCCAGGAGTAGTAACTGGCATAAGCATTATTGTTCCTTCATCTAAGGGGGGCATAAATTCAGAACCTAACTTAAAAAAAGCTGGAATAGTTATCAGAATTAATCCAAAAGAAGCACATGTGATAATATAGCGATAACGCACACAAACTCTTAGAATTGGCTTATACATTCCTATCACAAATCTATTTATAGGATTTTTTTCAGCAGGTCTAATTTTTCCTCTAATAAACAAAACCATAAGAGCAGGAACTAAAGTTATACTTAAAATAGCTCCAAACAAAACAGCAAAAGTCTTAGTATATGCTAAAGGAGAAAAAAGCAGACCTTCTTGAGCTTGCAGGGAAAATATTGGAATAAAAGCTACTACAATAATAAGTAAAGAAGAAAAGATACTTGGGCCAATGTCTCTCGCAGCATCAATAATTACTTCTTTTCGATCCTTTTCCGGGTTTTCTTGTAGTTTTAGATGAGCATTTTCAGTCATGACAATAGCTCCATCCACTACATCTCCAATTGCAATAATAATACCTGCTAAAGACATGATATTAGATGTAATTCCCATATAATACATAGGAATGAATGCTATAGCTATGGCAACAATTAAAGTGATAATAGATACTAATGTTGATCTTACATGCAAAAGAAAAATAAAAATAATTATAAAAATCATTAATACTTCTTCAACAACAGCTACCGATAGAGTTTTAACTGAATCTTTTATTAAAGTTGAACGATCATAAGTAGTAACTACTTTAACTCCTTTAGGAAAAGAAGGTTGCATATCTTTTAATTTTTGTTTAATTCTACCTATGACTTTGAGAGCATCTTCCTCATATCTCATCACAACAATGCCACCAACTACTTCACCTTTGCCATCTAAATCAACTAAGCCTCTACGAATATTTCCACCTATTTGAACTTTAGCAAAATCTCCAATAGTGATAGGCGTTCCCTTATTGTCTGTTCCAACTACAACTTTTGCTAACATCTCTTTATTGGTAATATATCCACGGCCTCTTATAATATATTCTCGCTCTGTCATTTCAATTACTCTTCCACCAACATCATTATTAGATCTTTGAATAGCTTTTTTAATTTGAAGAACGGATAAATCATATGCTTGAAGTTTAATAGGATCTATTTCTACCTGGTACTCTTTTTGATATCCACCAACACTTGCAACTTCCGCAACACCTGGTACTGAAGACAGCCAATATCTTAAATACCAATCTTGAAAACTTCTAAGTTCTTGAAGATCATGTCTTCCTGACTCATCAACTAAAGCATATTCAAATACCCATCCAACCCCTGTAGCATCCGGCCCTACTTGAGGAGTTACCTTTTCTGGCAATTGTCCTTGAACATTAGATAAATATTCAACAGCTCTACTTCTAGCCCAATAAATATCTGTGTCATCTTCAAAAATCACATAAACAAAAGAAAGTCCAAACATGCTAAAACCACGTACATCTTTAACTTTAGGAGCAGATAAAAATGCTGTTACGATAGGATATGTAATTTGATCTTCAATCAAATCAGGACTTCTTCCCATCCATTCAGTAAATATTATCACTTGTTTATCTGAAAGATCCGGAATAGCATCTAAAGGGGTTTTCCGAATAGTAAAAGAAGCCCATATTAATATTAGAAAGAAACATAAAAAAACAACAAGACGTTTCCTTCCACAAAAATCAATGATTTTTTCTACCATTGACTCTCCTCCTCTATTAACATTTCAACGTTTTCACTCTCCGTTCCTTTAAGCCTACTTTCTGAATCTATTAGAAATTGAGAACTAGTAATTACTCTTTCACCTGAAGATAATCCTGATATAACTTGATAATATTGATCTGCTTTAAATCCTATCTCAACATCTCTAGGTTCAAAATAACCATGGCCCTTGTCAACAAAAACTATTTTTCTCTTTCCAGTAAAAATTACAGCTTCTTCAGGAATAGCTAAAGATCTTCCCATATTTTTTTTAATTTCAACAGTTCCATACATTCCAGGTTTTAGTTTAAAATCAAAATTATCTGATTCAAATCTAACTTTTACAGTTCTTGCACTTTCATCAAGAATATAATCTATAAATGTTATCTCTTTTTTTACATGCTCTGATGGGAATGAAGTTAGTGTAAGCACTGCTTTTTGCCCTAAATCTACTAGTTCTATGTCTTGTTCATAGATATCTCCTAATATCCAAATTTTTGATAAATCTGCAATTACATATAAGTTCATTCCAGGCATAACATCTTTTCCCAAAAAAGCATTTAGATGAGTAACAACGCCGTTAACAGGAGAGCGTATCAAAAGTGTTTTAGATGCTTCCTGCGTATTTTCTAAACGTTTAATTTCATCTATTGGTACATCCCACAATTCTAAACGCTTTTGCGCTGCCATGAAAAGTTCTAAATCTGATTTATGAAGTTCTTCTGAAAAACGTCCTTCAATTTTCCTTTGAGTTCCTTTTAGCGCTAATAAATATTCTTCTTGAGTAGAGAATAACTCAGGACTATATACCTGAAATAGAGGATCTCCTTTTTTTACATATTCATTTGTAAAATTTACATAAAGTTTTTCGATCCATCCATTAAATTTTGTTTGAATATTTGATATTCGTCTTTCATCTACTGTAACAATTCCAACAGTTCGAATAGTTTTAGTTAAATTTCTAATTTCTACTATTTGTGAAGTAACTCCATATAATTGTAACCGCTCCGGATCTATCTCTACAGGAGCATATCCCGGAACTTTATCAAATGCATGAGCAAAAAAAGTAAAAAATAAGAAAGTAATTAATATTAATTGCTTATAAAACATGTCAGATCCTCCAATGGAACTCCAAGAGCCCTTTCTAATTCTGCTAAAAGAATTTCTCTTTGAGCTCTTTCAGCTTCATATTCTAATTCAAAATCTTGAAATTGCCGGATAGTATCAAGTAAAACTAAAAAATCACCCTTACCTGATTTATATAAAGCCTCGCCAGATAGCAGCGCTTCAGAAGTTTTTGGGACTAATCCGGTCTCATATAAATCAATTTTTTCATCCGTAGATTCTATCTTAGATAGTATATCACGTATTTTCCCTCTAATTTTAGCTTCAAAAGCTTCTAGATCTTTTTGAAAAGCATTTGCATTTTTCATAGCCTCTCGCTTCTCTCTTCTTTGTTTTTGTGGTATCCAAATCGGAACATTAATAGTTACACCAACTCCCCAGGATGATTGGTTTCTTCCTAATCTATCTTCATATCTACCCATTACTTTAAAATCAGGAAAGTAATTTCTTTTAGCAAGTTTAGCTTTGAAACATTGCTTAGCAACTAAAGCTTTTATTCCTTTCAATTCTGATCTATTATTCAATGCAATTTGTTCTAATAATTCATAACTATAATTAATGTCTTTTGTAAAAGATTCTGTTGGCTTTCCAATAAGATTTTCTTGAGGATAATCTAAAATCGCATTAATCATAGAAACAATGAAATCATGATCAGATAAGAGGTTTAATAATTCTTTTTTTAGTAATTGAAATTCAACCTGAGCTTTTAAAACTTCATCATATTTTTCTTCTCCAGTTTTATATAAAGTTAAAGTATCTTCAATAAAGCGAGAAATTATTTCCTGATTTTGTTTATTAATTCTCAAAGCAGCGTAATTTAAATAAAGCTGATAATATAATCTTTTAGTTTGCAAAACAAGCTCACGCAGAGTTGTTATCTCTTCATTTTGTGCAAATTCAAGCATTTGCTGCGCAATTTGTCCTTTAAGTCGTAGTTTTCCAGGAAATGGAAGTAATTGACTTGCTTCATAGCGCATTTTAGTAAAAAAAGGACTATTTGATTGCACCGGGCTATCATGTCTCATTACAGTTAGTAAAGGATCCTCAAGAACTTGAACACGTGGAACGATAAGAGCATTTGCTTCAATCCTTCTTTTAGTAGCAGCAAGATCTGGATTGTTTTTTAATACCTTTTCAACAAGATCGTTTAAAACTAGTGGAGGCTTCTTCAACAATGAGTCAGCATATGAAAGAACTTTTTCTTTCTTATTATTTTCACAACTACTAGTTTTTAATGCTTTTGTTTTATTTATAATACAATTATTTGCAATTAAATCTTTTAAATGTAAAGTTTCAATCATTTTCTTATTTTTAATTGTATTTGAATCCACTTCTTTTTTTTCTATTAGTTCTTCATCTTGGATTAAGCACTTTTCATTTTTAACAATTTTTTCTTGCATGGACATTTTTTCTTCAAGTAACTCTCGCTCTGATATCTTAAAAGATCTTTTTGGAAAAAATGTATTATTTGATTTAACATAATTTTCTAAACTCGTATCAGAAGTTTGAGAGTCATAGTGCGTTTGAAAATTTAAACTATTAAAGAGGGGTTTATAATTATTTGTTTCAAATTCTTTAATTTCTAAATAGTTATTTAAATCTTTTTCAATAGTTAAATTAAAAGAAGTTTTTTTTAAAAAAGAATTTTCATTTTCAAACATTATATCATTATCATCTCTAAGTAAATTTCTTTTATTAATTGTTTCATTTCTTACGATTAAATCCTTTAAATCTACTTTTTCAATCAATATATTTTTTTCTTGTAAAAAAAAGTTTTTAGGTAATGAAAAAGATTGAAAGAACTCTTTAGGTATCCTTGAAAAATTATATGTGTTGATTGCCGCAAGATCCAGATTTGTTTTAAATACATATTTGTTTAATTCATCTATGTTTAAAGAGATATCTTTTATTAAATCCTCAGCAATTAAATAATCGTGTTTTTTTTCAATCTTATTACTGTTTAATTTAGTTGGTTTATGAATAGTTTCTTTTTCAGCAATTAAACCATTTAAATATAGTTTATTAATTAGAACATCATTCTCAGGTGCATTTAGAATAATTATTACAAAAATAAAAATAAATAAAATATGTAATAATTTAAACATTGGTCTTACTTGATATTCTTCCTCTTAAATTGAGAGATAACAAAAGGATTTATTTATTACAAGAAATCCTAATAGTATTTTAACTAATTATTTTTCTTCATTTATTAAACAAAAAAAGATAAGTTAATAATAAAAAAACAATTAAAATTTTAAATGAATTCAAATGAAAAATGGTGGAGTAAATCCATTGAAGAAATTACGCATGAATTAAAAACAAATATTCATGATGGTTTAACATCAAATGATGCAAAACAAAGATTGCAAATATCTGGTCATAACAAACTTCCCGAGCAAAAAAGAATCTCCTCTTTTAAAATTTTTATAAATCAATTTTCCAGCATCATAATATGGATACTTATTATTGCAGCATTAATAGCTGGAGTGTTAGGAGAAATAGTAGATAGTTTAGCAATTGCAGTGATTGTTATTTTTAATGCGATTCTAGGTTTCATACAAGAATATCGCGCTGAGAGTTCAATAGCCGCCTTAAAAAAACTTGTAACTCCAACTTCAAAAGTTGTAAGAGATGGAAAATTACAAACTATCGATTCTGACGATCTTGTCCCAGGAGATCTTGTACTGCTTGAAAGTGGAGATCGAATACCTGCAGATGGCAGGATTATTCAAACATATCAAATATCAACTCAAGAAGCTGCTTTAACAGGTGAATCTTCTTCAATATATAAAATAAAAACTCCATTACCAAATAAAGAGCTTCCCATTGGTGATAGAAAAAATATGGCTTTTATGGGAACTGTAATAACAAGTGGCAAAGGATATATGATCGTAACTCAAACCGCCTTAAAAACAGAGCTTGGAAAGATAGCTAGCATGCTAGATGTGAAAAAAGAAGAAAAAACACCTTTGCAATTAAGACTTGCCAAGTTAGGTTTAAAGCTCATATATCTTTTTCTTGGAATTGTAATCATTGTTTTTTTCCTTGGAATTTTACGAAAAAATCCTTTATTTGACATGTTTCTTACCTCACTTAGTCTAGCAGTTGCTGCTATTCCGGAAGGTCTACCTGCAATTGTTACAGTTGCTCTATCAATCGGCGTTAGAAAAATGGCTAAAAGAAAAGCTTTAATAAGACGTCTTCCTTCTGTAGAAACACTTGGATGTACTTCAGTAATTTGTACTGATAAGACAGGAACTTTAACCCAAAATAAAATGCAGGTTAAAAAAATTTGGGTAAATGAAAAACTACTTGATGTAACAGGCACAGGCTACGAACCCAAAGGTGATTTTAAATATGATCAAAAAATTATAGATCCTCAAGAATCTTTTGAATTACTCAAACTTCTTGAAACAGCTCTTTTATGTAACAATGCAAATTTAAATTTCATTAATAATAAATGGGAAATTGTTGGAGATCCAACTGAAGGTGCGCTGCTTGTTGCAGCCCAAAAAGCTGGATTAATAAAAACAGATCTAGAAAAACAGTATCCTCTTTTATATGAAATACCTTTTGATTCTGAAAGAAAAAAAATGAGTGTTTTAAGAGAAACTAAAGAAGAAAATATTCTTTTCTTAAAAGGAGCTTTAGATAATGTTCTAAAATCATCCTCAAATATTCTTCTAAACGGCGAAATAAAACCACTAACAGATCAAATCAGACAAAAAATATTAGATGCTAATAATTCCTTGACAAATCAAGGACAAAGAGTATTAGCCATAGCTTATAGAAATTTAAAACAAGTAAAAGAAATTAATATCTCTTTTGAAGAAGCTTTAATTTTTGTTGGACTCATCGCAATGATAGATCCTCCAAGAGCAGAGGTAAAAGAAGCAATTCAAAAATGTAAAAATGCTGGCATTAGACCCATTATGATAACGGGAGATCATAAAGGAACAGCGATTGCAATAGCTAAAGAATTAAATATGATGAATGACCAATCTATAGCTTTAAACAGCGAAGAACTAGAGCAGATGGATGATAATACTTTAATAAATAATATAGATAAAATATCTGTTTATTCTAGAGTTTCAGCAGAACATAAATTAAGAATTATAAAAGCTTTTAAAGCTAAAAAACAAATCGTTGCCATGACAGGAGATGGAGTAAATGATGCTCCTGCAATTAAAGAAGCAGACATCGGTATTTCCATGGGTATCACCGGAACCGATGTTACAAAAGAAGCTTCTGATATGATTATTTTGGATGATAATTTTGCATCAATTGTAAATGCAATAGAAGAAGGAAGAGGAATTTATGATAATATTATTAAATTTGTAAGTTATCTTCTTTGTTCTAATATAGCAGAAATCCTTGTAATTTTTACTGGAATGGCTCTTGGTTTTAAAGATCCAGAAGGGAATCCTTTTGTTTCTTTAACAGCCATTCAACTTCTATGGATTAATCTTGTAACCGATGGATTTCCGGCAATTGCACTTGGAATGGATCCTATAGACCCAAGAGCCATGAACCGTCCTCCTAGAGACCCTTCCAAACCTATACTTAATTTACATTTTAATCTTCAACTAATTTCAATTGCTATTATTATAACAATCGGAACTATTGTAGCATGTCATTTTGGATTGCGCACTAGCGCTAATTTAGCTAGAACAATGACTTTTAGCACTCTTATAATGTTAGAATTTGTAAGAATTCAAATGGTTAGATCTAACTATAATATTAGTTTTTTTTCGAATCCATGGCTACTTGTAGCGTTAGCTAGTTCCTTCTTTTTATTATTAATCGTTGTTTATTTGCCTCCTTTGCAAATAGTATTTAAAACTGTTCCTTTAGGATTTATAGAATGGAGCTTAATAGTAGGAATTATTTTTGTTACATGGTGGCTTGCAAAGCTTATTAATTGGATGTTTAAACTAAAAAATAAAAAAAACTTTGGATAAAATTGTTTAATTTTAAAAATCTTTTCTTTTACATCTTTTTATCAACAAAGAGTTTTCAAATTATGAAACATGGAAAATAATTGGAATATAAACTTAAGAAAATAAAAGAGCTAAAGCCAATAAAGACTTAAGCTCTTTTAATAAAGAAAATAAGTAAGTCTTGTTCAAGGACTTAATCTTCTTTTCGGTTTGGCACGCATGCTCGGAGCGGGACTCGAACCCGCACGGGATTGCTCCCAAGGGATTTTAAGTCCCTTGTGTCTACCAATTCCACCATCTGAGCAGGTCGGTAAATGATATGCTAAATATTATATTTAGCCAGTACTTTTTTAAAAAGAAAAATTATTATTTTTCTTCCTCTGAAGATTTAATTTCTTCCGAAATTTTATCAATAAGTTCCTTTTTAATTTTTTCCCTTTCCAAGTCTATTACATTTTCTTCAATTTCTTTTTTTTCTATTTTCTTTTCTTCTTTTGAAGATACTATTTCTTGCGAAATATGTTTTTCAACTTGTTCATTGCCTTTGTAATGATTGAGCTTTTCTTTAATGAGTGTTTTGGGTGGTGGAAAGATTTTTCGGATCGTGGATGAAGAAACCTTAGTCTCTTCATCTTGCTCACCTCCTTTAACCATTTCTTTTATTTGGTTTTTTGGAGGTTCAATGTTTTTATTAGGTTTTCTAATAATTTTTCTTCTTCTTGACTTTGTTTCTTCTTCTTTTGTTGGAGCTGAAGAACTGGCAATTTTAATTGACCTATCTATAGAAACATTTTTTAATACCATTTTTGTTTCTTTAACTTCGATTACTTCAAAGTCTGAAACTGGCACTAAAAACTCTTTAGGTCTTTCTTTTGATCTATAAAAAACAGCATTTGAAAAAGATACAATTTCTATTGCATCTACAAAATATTCTTCTCCCATATTTTTAGTATTTCTAACAGCTAACTTGCAGCCTTCTTTGGGAGAGATTACTGTTTCAATAATTGGTTCTCTTGTATAATTCACAGTAAACTCGCATTTTTAAATTGTTTAAAATAAAAAAAAATATTTTTTATTCTTTGGAAGCCATATATTCTATTAAGTCAACTATTCTAGCTGAATAACCCATTTCATTATCATACCATGAAACAATTTTATAAAATTTATCTGTTAGTGCAATACCTGCTTTTTTATCAAAAATTGAAGAAAATGTAGAGGATATGAAATCAGATGAAACTAAATCCTCATCAGTATAACCTAATACATTTTTCATTTCATTTTCTGAAGCTTCTTTCATAGCTTTTGAAATGTCTTCATACGTAGTTGATTTTTCAAGTTTAACAGTTAAATCTACAACGGATACGTCTACAGTTGGAACTCTAAACGCCATCCCTGTTATTTTTCCTTTAACTTCAGGAATGCAAAGTGCAACCGCTTTAGCCGCACCTGTTGATGCTGGTATAATATTACACATAGCAGATCTACCACCTCTAAAATCCTTTTTAGAAGGAGAATCTACTGTAGGTTGTGTTGCAGTAACAGCGTGAATAGTTGTCATTAAGCCTTCAGCAATACCAAAGTTATCTAAAAGCACTTTGGTTATTGGGGCTAAACAGTTAGTTGTACATGAGGCATTAGATACAACTACATCTTTTTTAGGATCATACTTTTTATGATTTACACCCATAACAAATGTGGGCACACCTTCACTTTTCGATGGAGCAGATAATATTACTCTTTTAGCTCCAGCCTCTATATGCTTTTTAGCATCTTCTATTTTCGTAAATAAACCAGTAGATTCAATAACATAATCTACTCTCAAATCTTTCCATGGAAGTTTTGTTGGATCCTTTTCTGCACAAATTTTAATTTTTTTACCATCAACAATTAAATCATTCCCTTGAATTTCAATATCTGCGTTAAATGTTTTGTGCATTGAATCATATTTCAAAAGATATTTTAAATTATCAACAGAAAGTAAATCATTAATAGCTACAATTTCTACATTGCGATGTTTATGAGCTAGTCTAAATACTAGCCTACCAATTCTTCCAAAACCATTAATCGCTACTCTTATCATAATAACCCCCAAAAAAAATTATTTATATCATTTTTAATGATAATTTAGATGATTTACAAAGTAAATAAAGAATATTAAAAAGATATAAAAAAAGTTTAAAATGTACTATTTAATATATTCAATAATACATTTTTCGCCGCCATCACCTACTCTTGGAGCTTCAAGCTTTAAAACTCGAGTGTAGCCACCATTTCTATCTTTAAATCTATCTTTCAAATCAATGAAAAGTTTATTAATCACTTTTCTATCAACATTGTAAGAAGATGTATTTCCATTTTTAGCAGCTCTTTTTTCTTTTGGTGTTAAAGTATTATATCTAATCATTAATTTAGAAATTACTTTTCTTTTTGCAGCTAAAGTATCTTTTTTAGCATATGTAATTACTTTATCAGCATGTCTTCTAAGTTCTTTTGCTTTTGCTGTTGTTGTAACAATTCGTTCATTATCTATTAATGATTTTAACATATTAGCTATCAAGCATCTTCTGTGAGAGCCTGTTCTAGATAATTTAAACGTATGTTTTGCATGTCTCATAATTCACCTGATTTTTTTTCTTCTAAATGTTTTTCTATTATTTCTTTTATATTATCTTTATTGATTCCATATTTTGTAAGATCCATTCCAAGATGAAGTCCCATCTCTTCTAATTTTTCTTTTATTTCAGTAAGTGATTTCTTACCAAAATTTCTAAATCTTAACATATCTGATTCAGGCATTACAACAAGTTCGCCTATAGTATCGATACTAGCACCTGATAGACAATTTGTTGATCTAACTGAAAGTTCAATTTCATTAATTTTTAAAGCAAGCTTTGCTATCAATTCGTCTTTATCTTTATTTTCTTCTATCTCTTTTTGCTCAAATGCAAGTGCATGCGTTTTTAATGTTTCAAATATTTGGAAATGCTTAACGCCTATTTGTGTTGCAAAAGTTAGAGCTTCTTGAGGTGTTACTCTTCCATCTGTAGTAACTTCTAAAATAAGTTTATCAAAATCAGTATCTTGTCCAACTCTTGTATTTTCTACATAGTAATTTACAAGTTTAACTGGCGAAAAAGCGGAATCCATTACTATTTCATCCATTGTATTTTCAAACTGATGTCTTTCAGAAGGCACATATCCTCTTCCAATTCCAACTTTTACATCAATTCTTTTGGTAAGTGGTTTTGTAACAGAAAATAAATGTAGATCCGGATTTACTAATTCAAAATGAGAAGGTCCCATAATATCTTTTAACTTAACACTATAGTTTCCATTTGATTTTCGTATCATTTCATCAGTAACTTCTAGTGTTTTTGATATTAATTGTAATCCCGTTGGTGTATTACCTTCATCTAATGGTAAAAATCTTAAAAGAGCGCTTTTTAAATTTAAAATTATATGTGTCATATCTTCAATAACACCATCAATTGCTGTATACTCTTGAAGAACATCTTCAATTTTAATAGAAACAATTGCAGGAGCTTCCATTGAAATTAACATAATTCTTCTAAGCGCATTACCTATTGTATGGCCAAATCCCCTTTCAAAAGGCTCTGCTGTAAAACGAGCAAAGTTTTCTTTTGTATCCTCTTGCTCTTTTTTTATTTTTTCAGGCATTTCAAAGTTGCCATATAATACTGACATAATTATTTCCTCTTTAAATTATTTTTTTTATACACGTCTTCTTTTTCTAGGTCTGCATCCATTATGAGGTACAGGAGTTCTATCTCTAATTACTGTAATATTAAGCCCTGCACTTTGTAGTCCTCTAACTGCAGATTCTCTACCAGCACCAGGTCCTTTTAAATTAACTTCACATTCTTTCATTCCTAGAGAAACGGCTTCTTTACCAGCATTTTGAGCTGCTATTGTTCCTGCAAAAGCTGATGATTTTTTAGAACCTGAAAAATTAGCTTTTCCAGCACTAGACCAAGCAACAACATTTCCAGCAGGATCAGTGATTGTTACTAAAGTATTATTAAAAGTTGCTTTTACAAAAGCAATACCTTGGGGTATATTTCTACCGCTTTTTTTTCTAGATTTTTTTCCTGTTTTTTTATCTGCTTGTTGTTTTGCCATTATTTAATTCCTCTTATTTATTGAACTGCTTTTTTTCTTCCAGCAACTGTTTTTTTCTTACCTTTTCTAGTTCTTGCATTTGATCTAGTACGCTGACCTCTAACTGGAAGTCCAATCCTATGTCTTAAACCTCTATATGAATGAATAGATATTAATCTTTTTATATTATTTTGAACTTCTCTTCTTAAATCACCCTCTAGAGTGTATTCTGATTGTAATAAAGAATTAAATTTAGCAATTTCTACTTCAGTTAATTTAGATGCTTTCATATTAGGATCTAATTTCATTTTTTTAACTATTTGTTCAGCAGTTTTATTACCGATACCAAATAAATATGTTAAGCTTATAACTAGTCTCTTATTTTCAGGAATATCTACTCCCATAATTCTTGGCATATTATCTACCTCTTAGTTTGCCTTTTTTCATAAATCCATCATAACGTTTCATTAATAGATGAGATTCAATTTGTTTTGTTGTATCCAATATCACTCCAACCATAATTAGAAGTGACGTTCCACCAAAAAAGTTGCTTATTCTTGCATCAACACTTAGTAATTTACTTACTAAGACAGGCAATATTGCAATAAATGCTAAAAATAATCCACCTATCAATGTCAATTTATTCATTGTTGATTCTAAATATTCTTGCGTAGGTTTTCCTTGTCTAATACCAGGTATAAATGCTCCATTTTTTTTCATATCTGATGCTATTTGCTCGGGATGAAATTGTGTTGCAGTCCAAAAATAAGTGAAAAATAATATAAAAAAAACATACACAAATAGATAAAGCCAATTTCCTGGATTTAACATATTTGAAAGCTTTCCAATAAAACTTGCTTTTCCAACCGCTTGTCCTAAAAAAGCAGGAAACATTAAAATTGAAGAAGCAAATATCACGGGTATTACACCAGCATAATTAACTTTTAATGGAATATATGAAGTGGCTCCTTGAGTTTCGCCATGAGATCTTCTAGCATATTGCAAAGGAATTCTTCTTTGGCCTTGAATAACCAAAATTGTTCCTGCAATTATGATCACAAATACTGAAATTAAAATAATTAATGATGAAAATGTGAGTTGCCCAGATTCTTGAGATTCTAAATTTAATTGTTTAATTATCGATCCTAGTGTTGATGGCAGCGATGATAAAATCCCTACGGTAATTATTAAACTAATTCCGTTTCCTATGCCTTTTTCTGTAATTTGTTCTCCAATCCACATCAAAAAAACTGTTCCCGTACTCAAAGTTAACATTACACTTATGTAAAATAAAATAGGTTTAGAAAAGATTGTAATATTTAACATTTCAGACACTACTATTCCAGGATAAGTACTATTCATAGACAGCGCATATCGAGCAATGAAATAAGAATGAATTAGGGCTAAAAATAATGTGAATAATCTTGTATATTTTGTAATCTTTTTCTTGCCACCTTCAGGATTTTCTTTAACTTCCCTTTGAATAGAAGGTATCAAGGTAACCAATAACTGCATTATGATTGATGCAGAAATATACGGCATTATTCCTAGAGCAACTATTGTTAATTGCTTAAAAGCTCCACCTGAAAAAATGTCCATCAATTGAAATAAATTTCCACTACCACCTTGAGCATATTTAAAAACTTTTATTGCCTGCTCTCCATTTATACCCGGAACAGGTATAAACGCACCTATTCTACAAACGAGTAATAATAACAAAGTATAAATTATCTTTGTTTTTAAATCTGATACTGAAAATACTTTTTTAATTGCTGCAATCATTTATTTTATTTTTTTAAACTCAATTTTGTTTTCTTCTAACTTTTTTATTGCTGACTTAGAATAGCCTTTAGCTTCAATTTTAACTTTTTTTGTTAAATTGCCATCACCTAATATTTTTAAGCCACCAGGATATACTTTATTAACTAATCTTTTATTTATTAATGTTTCAAAATTAACAATTTCACCATCACTATATGATTTTTCAATTGTTTGTAAGTTTATAGCAAAATTTTCCTTTACAAATCTACCTCTACTAAAACCTCTAATTGGCAACTTAGTATAAAGTCTCATTTGACCACCTTCGTAGCCATATCTTCTTCTATATCCCGATCT
>JAAKFI010000033.1 GCA_011065125.1 Candidatus Anoxychlamydiales bacterium
CTCTCTACTTTGGTCAACGGTAAGTATAAATGCAAAAAAAATTGAATTTTTTAAAGATGTTTATTGCAATTATGATGTAGATCCCAAAAAAAATAGAGATTCAATTTTTTTTAATAAATTATCATATGATGAAGCTATAAAAATTATAAAAAATAATAAACATGCTATTTTGCATCCAAGATGCCTTGAGCTTGCTAAAAAAAATAATCTAAGATTGATAATTAGAAGTTTTAAAAATTATAAAAAAAATAAAAAAAAAATCACAATAATTGAAAAAGATCTTTCAAAAAAAGGTGAAAAAATTATATATGAAATAAATTAGGGCATAAAAAAAATAATAAATAATAAAACTTATGAATTTCGAACTTGATCTTTTAAGTAATCAAAAAAAATTAGATGTTTTTAAACAAGTAGCTAAAAATTTAGTAAAAAAAATCCTGCCACAAAATCTCTTTTATGATGAAAATAGCAATCAAAATAGAGCTAAATTGTTTTTAAATGAATCTCTTCCAATTATTAAGTGGATTGAAGAAGATACTAATACTATTAGTATTGTTTTACTTTGTACTCATAGAAGAAATGTATCTAACTTTTTTTATGATATGGCTTCTAGATATTTGTTACCTCAAAGAAATATAAACTTAGATGTTTTTTTTACTTCAGATTTTATGTTTCCCAAAGTATCTAATCTAAAATACACAATTATGCAAGCCTCTTTACATTTAAACGAAGAGGATATGAAAGTTTTATATGAAAATAGAAAAACTTTTGAAACTGAAATGAGACTTGGTGTTGTATCAGATTTTCATGCTAATAGAATTAGAGAATTTAAAGGTCTTACAAATGACAGAAAAACGGCAATGGTTCAAGAAAAAATTGGATCCTTAATGTTATCAAAACCAAAAGAATATGGTAGAAATATTTTTTCTGAGATGCAAAAATTTTTAATCATGTCAAGAGATGAGTTTAAAAGTGAAAGAAACTATCACCATATAAGTAGAATTATATCTATCCTATATATGATAAGAAAACTAATCGTGAATAAAATAGAAAATATACCAAATAAAAGATTTGTGATTATAAAGTTTTTAAAAACCAAATTAAAACATTCATCTAAGGAAAAAACAGTACTTGGTATTTTAGTTGGACTAAATTTTATAAAACAAAATGAAGTTTTTGAAAAAAATCATTTAGTAAAAGCAATTTCACATTTTATATCTGATATAGTTCCTATCAAAAACTCATATTTTATTGATAAAAATTCAAGAAATTCTATTCAAACTTGCTATATTGAAATAGAAAAATCTAAAGGTGGAGCTTTTTCTTTAGAAGAAATAAGTATTTTAAAAGAAGATCTACCTATGTATCTAAAAGGAAATATAGAACAGCTTATTCATCCTATATTTATGCCAAGAAATGAAGAAGAAATAGTTAGAAATATTATGACTCTATCTCATCAACTCAGATATGTTCATGATATCCCTCAGGTAATTATTTCTTTTGATAAACAGATTAACTTGGAACTTTCTTTTAATATTATATTACTAAGAGTTTTAAGACCAAACGACCGTCCTTTAAAAGATCTTATTTTAGCATCTAATTCAAAAATTAGATTTATTCAAGATAGGGTGAAAAAAGTAGGGGTTATTAGAAGGAAATATTTAAAAGAAGCAAATGTATACAGAGCATATCTTTCAAGTGCTGATTATTTAAGAGCAGATCATACAATAGATATTAATAGAGCGAGAAAAGATGTTTTAGATGAGCTTATAAAAATATTTTCTGATGTAAGAGATTATAATGGAGGTATGTTGCTTAAACAAAATGAAGCATATAGCGCTTTAGAAAATTCAATAGAGAATATATCAAAACAACAATCTACACTTCTTGAAAAATTCTTTTATTCCATATCTCCAGTTGAAATGACTACAGTTATTCAAACAGCTATCTTAAAAAATCTTTTTTTAATGCTTGAAAATGCTATTAAAAGAGAAGAGGTGAGAATTAAAAAAAGAGAAGATTTTTTATTTAAAAAAGATGATAAAACAATGTACGTAATAGTTCCAATTTATGATCTTTCTAAAAAGAAAAAATTATCAGATTCAATAGAAAACTTACAGTTAATGTCATCTGAATTTATATCTTTCAATATGATAAATGAAGATATTTCATATATTGGTTATGCCTATCTGTCAGGTGATAAAATTAAACAAACAAAACTATTTAATACAATTCAAGAGATTATTAAATAAAAAAATATTTTCTTAAGTAAATTCTAACAAGCAACAATTTGTTAAAAAACAAAATCAAATTTTTAGAATTGGATAAGGCAATTTAAAATCAATTTGTTTATAACTTCACGCGCCATACGCTCTTGTTGTGGTGAAAGTCTTCAAGGAATAAGTTCTTTTCCTATTGTAAAAGCACGAGCCAAATATTTAGGATCATGGTTATGAGAATATGGAATTAAAGTTAAATTATCTGACATAAGATTCCTCCAAAAAAATTAGCATCAAATTATAATACAATCCTTCATAAAAACTCTTTGCAAGCGCTTTATGTTTAAAGTTTTATAAAATGCAATTGAATTGATATTCAACGCAATTTTCTAAAGTTAATAATTTTTATATGTAGAGGTGATTTTTTTTATAATTTATTAGATTTTAGTCTGCTTGACTTTTTTCAGTAAAAAGTTTGATAATGGACGTTAAAAAAGTATTTTTTATGTCAAAAAAAATAAAAGTTGCCCCTTCTCTTCTAGCAGCTGATTTTTCCAATTTAGAAAAAGAACTTAAAAAAATAGAAAAATCAAAAGCTGATGCTCTTCATTTAGATATTATGGATGGACATTTTGTTCCAAACTTTTCAATGGGTCCTAAAATAGTGGGAACTGTAAATAAATTAAGTGATATTTTTTTAGATGTTCATTTAATGATTTATAATCCATATGATTATGTAGAAAAGTTTATCGAGCAAGGCGCTGATATGATAACTTTTCACGTAGAGGCTACTGAAGATATAGAAGATACATTAAATTACATAAAAAAATGTTCTAAAAAAGTAGGTCTTGCCCTAAATCCAAAAACTTCTTTTTCATTAGTTGAAAGATATCTTGAGCTTATAGATGTTCTTTTAATAATGAGTGTAAATCCAGGTTTTGGAGGACAAAAATTTATTGAAAGTACTTTAAAAAAGATTGACCTTGCTAAAAAAATAAAAGATGAAAATAAATTAAAATATGAAATTCAAGTAGATGGTGGGATTGATGATATCATAGGAAAAAAATGTGTTCAAAAAGGAGCTGATTTTTTAGTTGCTGGAACATATTTATTTTCTCAAAGCGATATGCAAAAAGGCGTTGAAAAATTAAAAAGTTTATAAAACATGAAAAAGAAAATAGTAGTAATTGGTGGTGGAACTGGAAACTTTGTAATTTTAAAAGGACTAAAAAATTATAACTTTGATCTATCTGCTATTGTTACCATGTCCGATAGTGGGGGAAGTACAGGTATTTTAAGAGATGAGCTTGGCGTTTTACCTCCTGGCGATGTAAGACAATGTTTAGTAGCTTTATCTAACTCTTCTAGACTTATGAGAAGTTTGATGAATTATCGTTTTGAAAATGGTAATTTAGGAGGACATAGTTTTGGAAATATATTACTCTCTGCATTAGAAAAGGTAACAGGAAGCTTTGAAAAAGCTGTAGAAGAAGCTGGAAAGATTTTATATATAAAAGGAAAAGTAATTCCAGTTACATTAAATCAAGTGCATTTAAAAATGATTTTAAATTCAAGAAAGGTACTTGAAGGTGAAGCGGAGATATATTTATCTCAAGAAATTGAAAATGGATATGAAAGTATTTATTTAGAGCCTTATCCAAAAGTAAATCCTAAAGTTATAGATGAGATAATGAACGCTGATTTAATAGTTTTAGGTCCAGGTGGATTATATACATCTTTAATTCCAAATTTACTAGTCGAGAAGGTTGCGGAAGCACTTTTTGCAACTCAAGCAAAAAAAGTATTTGTTACAAATTTAATGAATAGAAAAGGGCAGACTACAAATTACAATGTAAGTGATAATTTAAATGAACTACTAAGATTTTTAGGCAAAGATATATTTGACTTTATTTTAGTAAATTCAAAAAAACCAACAGATGATCTTATTAAAACCTATTCTAAAGAAGGTGATTTAGTAGTAAATGATTTAAAAAATGATAAAAGAGTTATTGAAGCCGATCTTTTAGGAGACTTTGCAACTCATCAAAAACAAGATATTTTGAAAAGATCCTTAATTAGACATAACTCTAAAAAACTAGCAGAAGAGATAGTTAAAATTGTTAATAATATTTGATTTAGACGATACTTTAATAGACACTACAAAAAAAATTGCGCCAGCAATGTTTATAAAAACATTTCAAAAGCTATTAAATAGTGGTCTTGAAATTGAAAATAAAAAAAAGGCTTTAGATAATCTTTTTGAAATAGATAAAAAAACTATTAGTTCAAATGAGACAATCTTATCTTTTCTACAGTCTTTAAACGCTAATAAAAAATTTTATGATATCGCATTAAATGAAATGCACTCTAATTTAGATAGTAATATTAAAAATTTTATTATAGATGGAGCAATTGAGTTTTTATATGATATTAAAGAAAAAAATAAGCTTTTCTTAGTCACTTATGGATATGATAGCTTTCAAAATCAAAAACTTAAAAAAGCTGGATTAGATAAGCTCTTTTTTAGTAAAATATATATAGTTCGAAATGATAAAGGGCTGTGTTTTAAAAAAATTATTGATAATAATAATATTGATACAAAAAATGTTATTGTAATAGGAGATAAGATTGATACTGATCTTATGCCTGCAAAAAAATTAGGTTGTATTACAGTGCATATGAAATATGGAAAAGGATTATTATTAGAAGATAAAAAAAACATTGTAGATTATACTGTTAATAAACTAGATGATATAAAAACCATTATAAGAAAAATTGGGGTAAAAAATGACGATAAGTAATCAATTAATACCAGGTATGACAATTAATATTACAACGAAAATTTATAGAGTTGAATCTTGCATAAAAGTTAGTGTATCTAAAGGGAGTCCTTTTATTAAAGCAAAACTAAGAGACCTTATTACAGATGAAGTAATAGAGAAAAATTTTAAAATTGATCAAGTCTTAAAAGAGGTTTCATTAGTAGAACATAAAATAGAATATCTTTATCCAGAAGGAAAAGACTATCTATTTTTAGATATAGATGATTTAACTCAAATTTTAGTAAGACCTGAAATTTTAGCAGATCGAATCAACTTTTTAAAAGAAGGGATTCGTCTTAAAGCTTTATTTTACGGGGATTCTATTTTTGCAGTGGAGCTTCCTCAATATTTAGAGCTAATGGTTGTGAAAACAGAATCTAATAAAGGTAATAAGTTATCTGTATCAACGTCTTCTAAGCAAGCTGAAGTAGAAACAGGCGCTAAAATTGAAGTGCCATTATTTGTAGAAGTTGGGGATATTTTAAAAATTGATACAACATTAAATGAATTTGTACAAAGGGTATAAAATGCAATTAGATCATATAAAGAAATTAATTAAACTTTTAGAAGAAAGTGAATTAAAAAAAATTCATTTAAAAGAGGGCGATTTTGAAATCGAACTTGAAAAAGAATCAAAACATGTAGCTAAACATGTTACATATGAAAAGCCAACAGAAAAGCCGCATCATCATCACCAAAATATAGAGTCTAAAGTAGAAAAAGATAATGCTAAATATATAGAATCACCAATGGTTGGAACCTTCTATTCATCTCCATCTCCAGATCAAGCCTCATTTGTAAAAATAGGGGACTTTGTTAAAAAAGATACAATAGTATGTATCATTGAAGCTATGAAAGTTATGAACGAAGTAAAAGCAAATGTTGAAGGAAAAATAGTTGAGATTTTAATTGATAACGCTCAACCTGTAGAATTTTCAACAAAACTATTTAGAGTGGAATAAATGAAAGTTTTAATTGCCAATAGAGGAGAAATAGCTGTTAGAATTATTAGGGCATGCCATGATCTTGGTCTTGCTACAGTAGCGGTATATTCTGAAGCTGATAAAGAAGCTTTGCATGTATTACTAGCCGATGAAGCCATATGTATTGGAAAATCATATTCTACAAATTCTTACTTGAAAATTTCAAATATTTTATCAGCATGTGAAATCACAAATGCAGATGCAATACATCCTGGGTATGGATTTTTATCTGAAAATGCAAAATTCGCTTCTATTTGTAATAGTTGTAAATTAAATTTCATAGGTCCTTCTTCTGAATCTATATCACTGCTTGGTGATAAATCAAAAGCTAAAGAAATTGCAAAAAAAGTAAAATGTCCTGTTATTCCTGGAACAAAGGGATCTGTTAAAGATGTTAATGATGCTCTTACTGAAGCTAAAAAAATAGGATTTCCAGTTTATATAAAAGCATCAGCTGGTGGTGGTGGAAAAGGAATTAGAATAGCAGAAAATGAGCATGAATTTATAAAACAGTTTATCTCAGCACAAAGAGAAGCTGAGGCTTCTTTTAATAACTCGGATATTTATTTAGAAAAAATGATAATGAACCCAAGGCATATCGAAGTTCAAATAATTGGGGATAAATTTGGGAATTATCTTTTTTTAGGAGAGAGAGATTGTACTATACAAAGAAGAAGACAAAAATTAATTGAAGAAACACCATCTCCTGTAATAAATTCACATCTTAGAAAAAAAATATGTAACGCTGCAATTAATATTGCTAAAGCTGCTAAATACTACTCTGCTGGAACAGTTGAATTTTTACTTGATGAAAAAAATAATTTTTACTTTATGGAGATGAATACAAGAATCCAAGTAGAGCATACTATATCTGAAGAATTAACTGGTTTTGATCTTGTAAAAGAACAAATAAAAATAGCAATGGGAAAAAAACTTTCTAAAAAACAAAAAGAAATAGAATTTAAGGGCCATGTATTTGAATTTCGTATAAATGCAGAGGATCCTTCAAATAATTTCACACCATCACCTGGAAAATTAAATTATTACATACCTCCTGGTGGACCAAACGTTAGATTAGATTCACAATGCTATGCAGGATATGTTATCCCTCCATTTTACGACTCTATGATTGCAAAGCTAATAGTGAAGGGTAAGGACAGGAAAGAAGCTATAATGACAGCTAAAAGAGCTTTAAAAGAGTTTCATATTGAAGGAGTCAAGTCAACTATTGCTTTTCATGAATATATGTTAGATGATGAAAATTTCATTAAGGGTACATATAATTTAAATTACATAGATGATTTAATGAAAAGAGGCTGTAAATTCAAAAAATAATCTTTTTTTTTCATTTTTAATCGCTAATATTCTATTTTCAAAATAAAAAGGGATTTAAAAATGAATCTTGATTCATCTAAGTTAAAACTTTTAATTTCTGAAGAAGATATTAAAACTAAAATTGTTGGTTTAGCAAATAAATTAGATTTAAATTATCAAAATAGTGAAGTTACAATTCTAATGATTTTAAAAGGTTCATTTATATTTATAGCAGATTTAATTAGAGAGATGAAATCTGTAGTTACTATAGATACAATAAGCGCAACTTCCTATGGGAAAAGAGGAAGTAAAAAAGGAAATCTTTTAATTGAAGGTATAGATAAATTAGATTTAGAAAATAAAAATGTTTTAGTAATTGATGATATTTTTGATTCAGGAAATACAATGAATTCTATAGTAGATAAAATTTTAGAAAAAAATCCAAAGAGTGTAAAGAGTTTAACTCTTCTTTTAAAAAACACAAAAAATAGATTGAAAAATGCAAATTTACCAGACTTTCATTTGTTTGAAATAGAAGATAAATTTGTTATTGGATATGGTTTAGACTATAGTGAATACCACAGAAATTTAAAAAGTATATATTACATAGAAAATTAACTTGAAAGTTTATTTTTTAGATTTTTTTATTTTTTTCTGAGATATTTTAGAGACTTGTCTGCCATAAGCAACTTCATGTAGATTTTCAATTGCTAAAAATGCAGTTGGATCTTCAGTTAAAACAAGCTCTTTTAAAGCTGCTAAATCAAGTCTTTCAACGATTATAAATAAAATATCTTTTTTCTCTTTTGTAAAACCTCCAATTCCAGGAATAACAGTAAGGCCAAGCCCTAGCTCATGCATAATAAGTCTTTGTACGCTTTTAGACTTAGATGTCATTATAAGTACAGATTTAACTTCATCAAGTCCTGCAATGACAATGTCTATCATTTTAAAAGCTACTATGTATGTCATAAGAGATTTTAAGGCGATATGCCAATCTTTGAATATCCATCCATAAGCGGCAAATATAAAAATATTTATTATTAAAATTATTTGACCTACTGTAAAACCAAATTTTCTATTAATCATAATAGCTAAAATTTCAGTTCCATCAGTACATCCACCACTTCTAATAATAAAACCGACCCCTATTCCAAGTAATGCACCTCCAATTACAATTATCTCTAAAAAATCTCCATCAAAAGCTGGGATATTTTGTAAAACAGATAAAAATCCTGCAAATAGAACAACTGCAATAAACATATGAACCACAAAACTTTTTCTAATATATTTATATGCCAAATATAAAAAAGGAATGTTAAATAATATCATGAAATACGAAACTAAATTATCACCAAATAATCTACCACATATCAAAGATATACCAACTACACCACCATCGATTAAATGATTTGGTATTAAAAAAACTCTAATAGCAAGCGCTGCTAAAAAAGAGCCTAGAGCTGCTGATAATAGCTGAGATGCAAAACTTAAAAAAGATTTTGGTGTTTTACTAGTTTTCATGATTTGTTTTTAAAACGCGGGAGACGGGACTCGAACCCGCAACTTCCGGCGTGACAGGCCGGTGCTCTAACCAATTGAACTACTCCCGCTTAATATAAGGGTTCATGGGCGCAAAAGGACTCGAACCTATGACCACCTGCTTGTAAGGCAGGCGCTCTACCAACTGAGCTATACGCCCTTATTAATTTACGTACTAATTTACTTCAAAAGTTCTTTTTAAACAATATATTTTTTCAAAAGTTTTTTTTTAAATGAGAAAAACAACAAAAAAATAAAATTATTTTTTTATAATTTTTTAATTGTTATTTATTAGAAAAAATATGAAAATCCTACTCTTTAATTTTAACCCCCCAAATATAAGATGGCTTCACCAGTTAATGTAAGATTTCCCCCCCAATCTCCAATTGTTTATCAATCTAAATCTCCTTTTCTCGATTTAGAAGAATATGAAAAATATCAAAAAGAAATAATATGTTTATCGCCAACAAAAGAACTTCAAAATCAAGGAAGTTTAAATTTGATATTAGATTTAATAAACAAATATCTAGATGAAAGTGAATCTAATACTGCCCTTGCATCATTCAATATTTTTCGATTAATAAACGAATCTTTTGGGATACTTGGTTTGTTAGAAAATGAAATTCAAAGGCTAGAATATGCTAAGCAACTTATTAGTATTATTATAGAAAACAAGAAAATACAGTTTGATTTTGATGTAACATTTCATTTAATTGATAAATTTATATTTGATGATTTTATAAAAATTATTTATGTAAATAAATTAATTGAATTGATTATGTGTAATCAACCTGGACATGTTTCTTCTCGCAATTATAATTTTATGATCAATCGTATTTTTGAGATTTGTAAAAAATATGGCCCTATTATTAAAAACAATTTTTTATTATTGTTTTTTGATTCAGCTTTAAAGGTTTGTGATTTGCAAAGAGCTCAAAGATGTGTTGATCAAATGGTATTTTTACCTAATGATGAAACATGTATTAAAAGTTGTTTGGAACTTATAAATAGATATGTTGAAAAGAATCAAATTAAACAAGCTAGAGTTGTTTTAAATAGATCAAAAGAAGCTTTAGAAGTATTTAATGGTTCAGCGAAAGAACTTTATCGATCTAAAATTTCAAATCTAGATCTAAATTTAACATATCAAGAAACTCATTCTGTTGATCAAAGAGGTTTTAGGCGATTAAGAGTTAGATTTGAACAATTGACAATTAGAGTTTAAAATAAATTATTTTATAGGTTTTTTTTATTGTCTTTTTACCGAGCAGTGCTTTTATGTCTATTGCAGATGATGTTTATGATTTTTCTCAAACTTCCACAGTAGATAATAAAGAGATAATAAAAAAACAGAAGAATTTTTAGAAAAAATAAAAATACTTGAAAGTACTACTAATAAATAAAAGAAAAATAAGTTAGATTAAAAAAAACTATTTTCAAATTCATCTTTTTTTAAATTTAAATATTTATGATCTGTTAGCTCATTTACATGTACTGGAGTTGCTGTAATATAGCCTTCTTTTAAATGTTCTATTTCGCTATTTGCTTCTTCTTTATAATCTTTCCAATGAACACCAAGCCAATAATAATCATATCCTTCAGGATGAAGTCTTTTATCTGGTTTTTCAAGCCATCGGCTTTGTCCTTGTCGAGCAAGTTTAAACCCTTTTATCTCTTTATCTTTAGAAGGAAAGTTTACATTAATAATAGTGCCTTCATCAGGTTTGTTTTCTAAAAAGAAATCTATGATTTTAGGAATGTATTTTAATATTTTTTTGTAGTTAGGGTTCATAAATTCATGGCATGAAAAAGCAATGCCTAAAAATCCTCTCATTGCGCCTTCTATAACGCAACCTAGGGTTCCGCTATATAGTAAATTCCTACCAGAGTTTGTTCCTTTATTTATTCCTGAAACTATTAAATCAAATTTAGTATCAAATAAAACACTAAGGGACATTTTAATGCAGTCAGCTGGCGTTCCAGTTATTTGATAAATATTTTCATTATCATCCCATTTTAATTTGTGAATATGCAAAGGATTTTTAATAGTTGTTGATAAACTAGAAGCTGATTTTTCTGTGTGTGGAGCTACAACAAATACATTATAATCTAATTTTAAGGTTTCATATAAATATTTAATTCCATCAGCTGAAATTCCATCATCATTTGAAATTAATATGTTTTTTTTATTTTGCATAATTTCTCACTTTTTTTTCTGAGGCTAAAGAAAATATATATATAGCTATTAAGCTTAATATAAATCCAGGTATCATAGATGGAATTTTATATGCAATAAATTTATTTATAAAAGGCCATAATCCTGAGACTAGGCCTCCTGTTAATATACCAAAAAAAGCTCCCATCCTAGTGATTTTTTTAGAATATAAAGATACTAAAAGAAGTGGCCCAAAAGATGCGCCAAGCCCTGACCAAGAATATAAAACTAAACTATTGATTGTACTAATTTTAAAATATGCAATTATATATGCAATAATTCCAATAACAATAACACTTATTCTAGATGCTAATAGCACCTCTTTATGTGATGCTTTTTTTACAAATAAAGCTTTGTAGTAATCTTCAGCAACAGATGATGCTACAACTAAAATTTGAGCTGCCATAACATTTGTAGTAGCCGCTAATATTGAGCATAAAATTAAAGCAGAGAAAAAAGGAGCTAAATTGTTTTTAACAATTTCTAGTACTATAAGCTGTGGATTATCTAATCCTTTTGGAAAAGCATAAACTCCAATAATTCCAAATAGTGTAGCTCCTAATAGAGCAAGTGTTTGCCAAGACACTCCTACATATTTAGCTTTTGGCATATCCTTTACATTTTTTATACCCATAAACTTTGTGATAATATGAGGTTGTCCAAAATAACCAAGACCCCAACCAAATGATATCAAAAATATTTCTATAAAAGTTTTTATAGAAAAAGAGGGGAATAAAGAGGTAGATAAATTTTGAGTTTTCAGACTTGAGAAAATATTAGATAGTCCATCAAATTTATAAATCAATGTAATTGGCACAAATAAAATAACAAAAAGCAGGAAAAAACCTTGAAATAGATCTATCCATGCAACAGTTGTATATCCACCTAAAAACACATAAAAGAGAACTATTAAAAGACCAAAAGTAATTCCAACCGTATAGGAAAAACCAAATAAAGTTTCTACTAAAAAGCCAAGTCCAATAAGTCCAGCTGATATATAAAACATATAGAATATAAAACTCATAGTTGCGCTAAGCGTTCTTATAATTCCTGAAAAATCTTTGAATCTAGTCTCAAAATAAGCATAAAGAGTTAAGCTGCCCATTTTTTCCGTCATGGTTCTAATTTTTGGAGCAACAAATTGCCAATTAAAATACATACAAACAATTAGTCCAATTGCTGCCCATGCATTAAAAAGACCTCCTAAAAAAATAATCATAGGAAATCCCATAAAAAGCCAATTAGACATATCTGATGCATGCGCTGATAGGGCAGTTAACCAAAAGTTTAAAGATCTATTTCCTAAAACAAAAGAGGTGTCACTTTTTTGTTTTTTATAGGAAAATAAAGTAATAATTATTATTACGGTAAAATAAAAAATAAAAGTTGAAATCTCAAGTAAATTAACTAAAACATTCATAATAAAGCTCTTAATTTAAACAAAATAATAATTAAAAAAATAAAAGAATACAAGACTAAATATCTAAAGCTTTTTTAGAGCCATAAGTAAAGCTAGAAAGGGATAAATTATTTCTAATATTTGGAAAGTCGAATTCTATTTGATTAATTATTTTATCAATTTTTTTTCTATTTGTACTATTACCAAATGGACACTGACAAGTCGTTTTTAAAAAATTATTTACTTTTGCAAAGGTTATAATCTCTTGTTCTTCAACAAAAATCAAAGGTCTAATTATAGTTGAACTAATTTTTTTAAATTTTATTTTAGGCATCATTGAAGCAAACTCTGCTTTATGAAATAAATTTAATAAAAGAGTTTGAATGTTATCATCTCTATGATGACCAAAAGCTATAGTAGAGCAATCGTTTTTTTTAGATATATCAAATATTAACCTTCTTCTATCTCTAGAGCATGAATAGCAGTTTAATTTATCATAAGGGATATCTAAAGTTTGTGTTACAAATTCAACATTTAAACTTTTGCAAATATCAGATAAATATTTTTTTGAAACGTTAGCGCCACATGAAAAAGAACCATCAATATGTATAGCTATTAATTTAATGTTATCAAAGCCATTTCCAATAATCTTAGATAGCATATATAAAAGAGTTAAACTATCTTTTCCTCCACTTAGAGCAATAGCTAAAGAATTAATATCCTTTAACATCTCAAACTCATAGAGAGCTTTTCTAATTTTACTTTCTATTTTTTTTGAATTTTTTGAATTTTTAAATAAATTTTGCATAAATTACATCTATTAAATACTTATATTTTATTAAATATCCAAATAGATGTAATTTAAAAAAAATATTTTATTTATCTAATCTATTAAATATTTTTTTACCAAGGGCATTTTCAATGCTACAGGCTACTACCCAAAAAGGAACTTGTTTCCCTTCATTGTGTTTTTTAATGAAATATTTTTCATCTTGAGGCTCTTTGGAAACAGGAAGAACATCTATTAAGATTTCTCTATCAAAAGCTTGTCCTCCTTTGAAAGCCTCTAGTCTTCTTTGAAAAGCGGATTCATTTCTTCTATGACTAGTTGGAGCTTCAGCAGCAGCTTGTTTTTCTTTTTGTTGGGCTTTTTCATGCAGAGCTCTTCTTTCACTAACTGTTAATTCGCTTGGATCTACTTCATCTTTAGAGGTCTCTACTAGCTGTTTAGGGCCTCTTTCTAAATGAAGTTCTTTTCTTTCTTTAGAGCTTAAATCTGTAGTTTGCTGAGCTTTTTCTTTATTAGCTTCTTTATTTCTTTCAAATTTTGGAACATCGATTGCATAATAAATATATTGAATTCCTTCAGGCGATTCACTTTGTTGACCCTGTCTTACAAAAATAATAGATCTGAAATAATCTCTATTTGTTTCAATTACTTCATAAAAATGATTAGGGTCAATTTTTGGATCTTCTTCAAAATGATCTAAATTAGTATTTCCAAAGGGATTAAAAATAATATCTCTTGCTTTTTCATCAATTTGCTGAGCTAAATCATCAGTTGAATCAGTCCTGCCAAAATAAGTAGATATTTTACTTATTGTAAAAGCAAATACGCCAACTCCAAGAGTTGTTAAGGGAATAGTGAAAGCCATAAAATCCTCCAGGATAAATTTTGAAAAATATTTAAAATAAAAAAGGTTATTTTTTAAAGTTATTTTTAATATATTTATAACTTTTCTTTTAATGTATAAAAAATATTTTAAAATGCATTTAATTTGTCTGTTAGATCTAATATGTTCTTTGTAATTATATATGTAATAATTTTATATAGACTTTTGAAATAAATTGTATTATAATATTTAGATAAAAATGAGGTTTTACAATGACAAAATATAAAAGAAATGATCCTTGTCCATGCGGTTCAGGTAAGAAATTTAAAAAATGCTGTGAGAGAACTTTAATTGGAAAAAAATATAGAGCAACTAAAATTGAGAATAATTCTCCATCTTCTATTTCTTCTTTTTTTCAAAAAAACATAGCTCCAGTTAAAAAACCAAGTGAAAAAGAGATACCTTCTGATAAAAAAGAATCAGATAAGAATAAGGATAAAAAAGAAGATCAATCAAAAGATAAATAAAATATCCTAAATAAATTCTTGTATCAAAACATAATTATTTGTTATAAATGTTATATCTTTCTTAAGCTGGTGTAGCTCAATTGGTAGAGCGCCCGACTTGTAATCGGACGGTTGAGGGTTCAAGTCCTTTCGCCAGCATATTTTGGGGGTGTCGCATAGCGGCCAATTGCAAGGGACTGTAACTCCCTCTCCTTCGGGATACGTTGGTTCGAATCCAACCACCCCCATTTTTTTGAACGATTTCTTGTGCTGATTTATTTAATTTTTTAATGTTGAAACTAGATTTTGCAGGGATGTTGTTTCTTTAATTTATTATTTTTTTCAAAATCTGATTTATAAGGTTCAGTATTTTTTAATTCACTCGAAATATTAATAAGTATTTGTTTAGTCCATTTCGTTAAGTTATTGTTCAATTTATAATAAACCCATTGCTCTCTTCTTTCATCCAAAACAAGACCTGACTTACGTAGATAAGCCAGGTGTCTTGATATTTTAGGTTGAATGCTGTTTAGGATATGCGTAAATTCGCAAACACAAATTTCTTTTTCTTTAATTAGAAGAAGAATACATCTTAGTCTAGTTTGATCAGATAACAGAGTAAATAACTCAGTTGGTGTTATCATTATTTTAGCCTTGGTTTAACAGCTTTTATTTTTGCAGAAACAACATAATTTTCAGCATCAGAACCTGGAACCCAATCTTTAATGAATTGTCGAGAGTTTTTATCTTGATCAATTATAATATCTACGAATCCAGCTTTTGATAAA
>JAAKFI010000034.1 GCA_011065125.1 Candidatus Anoxychlamydiales bacterium
AAGTATATATTTCAAAATGATTACTGAACAACGAAGTAGTTTATTAATGTGTGGGGGTTATCCATTCATTATTATGATTCCTTATAAAATAGTGCATTATTTTTTTTCTTTTTTTGTTGATTTGCCTCCTCAATTGTTCATTGAAAACTGGTGGGCTACTTCTGCAAAATGGTTTGTTGATACAAAGATAATTACAAATGAATTCTCTTGGATTGTCTTTTTCCAGCACCATGATTTTATTTTACTCCAAAATTTTATTGAACTTACAGGAATTTTTCTTGGATTTTCGTTAATAAAAAAATATTTTCCCTACGGAGTCGCTCTTCTTTTTTTACTATTATATGGATTACATCCGCTCTCTATAGAAGATGGCTCTAGTGTAAGACCAGAATGGCTTCAATCGTTTTTGTTTATTTTTTCTGTTTATCTTATTGATAAAATTATCAGAGTAGAACAAATAAAAAAGATTTTTTTATATAGTCTTTTTGGATGTGTTGTTGCCTTAGGGTTTTTAGTCAAATTCAATGGTCTTGTTGTGTATGCCATTCTTCTTTTAGTATTAATATTTTTTGATCATCATCGATGGAAAAGGACTTTAATGAATCTGTCAATTTGTGTTCTCTTTTTTTTAACTACAATTAGTTTTTTTATTATGTCGTATCATTTTCCTACAACGGGCACAAAAACACTAAGCTATAATGTATGGGTTTTGGGAGATAAGACGTTTCAATTCATACCCAAATCTATTTTAGATCCAAAGACAGGGATTACTACCAAACGTATTTTAGCAATAGATAAGGCTCTACCTGCTGCTGAGGCTCCAGGTGCTGCAACCTTTTTTGAACATATTGATTCAGCAAACAGACACAGAGATTTGGATCAAGTGAAAAATGCATTGTATTTACTCCAAGCAAATGAAAGAGAGCTTGATAGCTATTTACAAGAGCATAGCTACAATTTAATTAACCATCATACGCCAATCCTTAAAATCGCTTATTATATTGGTCTTTCAGAGTATAAATCTTTGGTAAAAAAACTCTATTTTGAATCTATAAAAAAATATCCTGGTTCTTTTATGTATCATACAATGATTAATATTTTACGAAGTTTTATATCTAAACATAATAGTAGTTTTTATTTCCCAAATTGGAAAGAAGTAACATTAGGAAGAAATAATTCTGAACCAAGTAAAAAGGGGTATGTAAGATTTTCATGGTCCAACCTTAGATTGGAGGCATTTGCTGAAAATATTGTTTGGTTACCAGGTGTACGGTTTTTTACGAATTATTTCAATCTATGGCCGTCTCTTTGGTTTTATTGGCTTTTATCATTTATCTCATTTTCTTATGCTTTAAAAAGATTTAAAATGAACAATTTTTTTTCCTTAATCGTGATTTCTAATATGATTATAGTGCTAACGTATTTGATATGTCATCATATCATTTATATCGATTTCAGAACCAAAGACTGGAGAGGAATTATGTGTTTTATGATATTTCTGACATCGATTGGAATATATCACTTAGCTTGTTTTTTTAAAGATCATATCCATAGAGGGTATTTTCATCTAAAAAAACGTTTGGCATCTCAAGGAGGGGAGTTATGAAATTATCAGAGTTTGATGTTTCTGTTGAGATTATAAAAAAGAAAAATAAATATTTTGCTCTCATTCCTAAATTTTATATCATGGAATCTTCTGGTAATTTGTTAGTAGCTTATCAACTTGCCATGGAAAAAAGACAACAATTGTTAAATAAATTATCAAAGTCTGAATTAGAATTATATTTTCAAAATATTTCTCCTCAATATAAAAAGAAATCGTTTTTTTCTAATATCTTTAGTTTGCTAATCAGTGGGTTTTTTTTTCTTGTAATTGTATTGACGGTAATAAGCCCATCCTTTCCTTTATTCAGGCGCCTTTTTAAGTTAACTAAAACTTCTCCTTCTGAGCTTATTATAATGGCTTCGAATAAAGTAAAAGCTATGCCTGAAGAGCAGAAAGAAAATCTCAGATATCCCCGTTCGATTATTAAAGAAATTGATCCATTGAAAGAAGAAATTTCCAATCTAATCGATCCAATTAATCACGAGTATCAATCAAAGGAAACATTATGAATATACAAAAACTTTATATTAATAGATTTTCACCTGAAGAATTAGAAAGAAAAAACAAGATTTGGAAAATATTAACAAAGTGTTTTTTTCAACAATTTATAGATAAAGATAATACAGTTGTAGATATTGGAGCGGGTTATTGTGAATTTATTAATAATATTTCATGTCGAAAAAAATTTGCGATTGATATCAATCCGGATATTAAAAATTATGCTCATAAAGATGTAGAGATTATTAATGAGATCTCGATATCCATGCATTCAATTGATGATCAAGCTATAGATGTAGTTTTTATGAGTAATTTTCTCGAGCATTTGAAGAGTAAAGAAGAAGTGCTGAAAACTTTTCAGGAAATTAAACGTATCTTATGTAAGAATGGAAAAGTAATCATCCTCCAACCCAACATTAAATATCTATTCAAAGAATATTGGGATTTTTTTGATCATCATACGCCTTTGACAGATTTGAGTTTATGTGAAGCATTACAAATATCAGGATTTACAATTTTTAAAAATTTCCCTAAATTTCTACCATATACTACAAAGAGTAAAATTCCAAAGAATCCATTCCTAGTTAGAATGTATTTGAAAGTTCCTTTGATTTGGAATCTTATGGGAAAGCAATGTTGTGTTATAGCAATTAATAAATAAGATTATTTTTTCTTATAAAAGATGAGTTTTTTTCTTGCCCAATAATTCCAATAGGTTATTAGAGGAATAACAATTAACTTGGCAAAGACTGCTGGAATAAGTATTAATATTAAACATTTCAATAAAGTGATATGAATAATCAGGCTTATGCCACTAATAATGAAAATTCCCAATATTTGAAAGATAATAGAATAGGATCCCTTGGGGAAAACAAGGTGGAAACATAAACAATAATTACATAAAACAGCAATAGTAAATGATATTCCAGATGAAAAGACTGCTGAGAAATTTAGGTAATGTCTAATCAAAAAAAATAAAGAGAAATCTACAACAAAACATATCGCACCAACAATGAGATAAGAAGAAAACTGATTGTTTTGAAATTTATTAAGCATTAATATTTTTTTTTCTTATAATCATTTTGGGAAAATAATTTTTCAATGAAACAATAGAAAATGATGAATAGATATCTAGAACTTATTTCTCTAATACGAAACTTTGATTCTCCTTTTGTTCTATTTGTCCAAGAATTTGGTAAAATAGCATATTTATAACCACGAACAATTGCCTTTAATGGTAGTTCAACAGTAAGATTAAAATGACATGCTAAAATAGGCTGTATGCCCTCGATAACATTTCGACGATACATTTTGAAAGCGTTTGTAGTATCATTATATCGCATCCAAAACAATACCCTAATAAAAAAATTACCCAATCGATTTAAAATCTTTTTTAAAAAAGGATAGTCAACTAATTTTCCATTTTTGATGAATCGAGAACCAAAAACACAATCATATCCCTCTTGAAGTTTCTTATAAAATTTTACAACATCTTCTGGTGAATCAGACCCATCCGCCATAAAAATACAAACAGCATCTCCTTTAAAATTAGAAAGCCCACAACGAATAGCATAGCCGAAACCATGAGGAGGTGTATTGTTAATGTATCTAAGTGTTTTAATTTTTTTTGCTAAATTCGATAAAACCTCTTCAGTTCTATCTTTACTGCAATCGTTTATAACTAATATTTCATGAGGGATATTTTCTTGTACTAACTCATTATATAAATTCATAGTTGTTTTATCGATTTGCTCTTCTTCATTATAGGCTGGGATTAGTATGGATAGCATCAATTATTTATAAGTTAGTAAAAGAGGTGACTATTCTCCTATATTTCATAAATGCATTCAATAATAAATAAGTGAAATGTCAACGTCAAGAAAATTTCATGGCGAAACTCCCTCTTTTTTTCATATCAAGATGCTTTAAATTTTATACATAAATAATAAATAAAGTATAAATCAGATAAGGCTCAAAAAAGCGCTTTGAGCGCTGGAATATGAAAAATATCTAAGTGATGAAAATAAATTCTTAATAATAAAATTTGATAAAAGAATTTCTATTAATTGTAATCATTTCTTTTAGCTAATATAATTCCTGCATCAACACTATTATACCTTTTAAAAATTATATCGAAATCAAGATCTTTCACAGTATTGATTGCTTTTTCATGAATATTTATTGATCGATCATAAATATCAAAAGACTGATCAGGAGAAATTCTATGGTATTCAAATGTGAGATAGTTAACTTTTCTTAATGATTCATAATCTTTAAGAATAGTCCATTCAGAACCTTCACAATCTAATTTTAATATATCGATATTTCCTCCAATGCGTTCTATTGCAGTTTTTAGTGATGTTGTTTTAATAGATCTTTTTTGGTAAAGCCCATAATTTTAACTGATTCGCTTTGAATTATTTCATTTTGCCTTTCATCGCTTCCAAAATATCCATCCTTTAATCCAACAGCTTCTAAAAAATATTTAGCTCCAACTGCATGCTTGATTTTTTAAGTATTTTTCTAGTTGAATAGTAGGCTCATAACAATGAATTGTGGCGTATATGAAATTATTTCTAGCTGCAAAGGATGTTTTGTATAAAGGATGTTTCATAAACAATTAGTATGACTAATTTTTGAGGAATAGGAAATGCTTAGGAAAATTCCAATAATCTAAAATTTTAAGACGTTTTCTTCTACGGATTAAAAAAAACTTATGTTATAAACTTGTTAAGTTTTTTCAAAGAATGGGAGAAGTATGAATTATTTCCAGAAATTTAAACCTTATTTATTAGCATGTTTAATTTTTTCAATGGGCATGCTCTCACCAATTTGTTTACAGGCAGAAAAGCCATATTTTTATAGAGCCCTTCCCAAGTCTGGAACTCATTTAATTATGAAAACTCTCTATTTATTAACTGGAAAGGCACATTATGTAGCTCACTTTACAAAATATGTTAATACAGTTGATTATCTTATAGAAATTCATCCCAGTGAAAGAACCATTATCCATATAAGAGATTTGAGAGATTTTTTTGTGTCTCATATGGAAAATATCGATCGGGGTGTTTATAATGTGATTTATAAAGGCGGCGGGTTTCATAAACCAGTAGATACATGTTGGCATATTTATGCAAATTGGTTGATTCTTTCAGTTGAAGAAAAGTTAACGGCTTTAATAACATTACAAGACGAGTTACTTCCCTATCCTGCTGATTGTATAAGACATAACATAATTACAGCCGATGATTTAATGAATCGAAAAGATGTATTAGTTACTAAATTTGAAAATTTAATTGGAGAAAAAGGAGGAGGGACAAGAGAGCTTCAAAAAAATGAAATTATTAAAATTGCTAATTTTATCGATGTAAAAGTAACAGATGAAAAGATAGAAAGTATTTGTGATAATCTTTGGGGCTTATCTGATGACCAGCGTTATAATAGAACTTTCAATATAGGTGAAATCGGAAGATGGAAAGAATATTTTACTGAAAAAAATATAGTTGAATTTAAGGATAAATGGAGTTCGTATCTTATAAAATGGGGATATGAAGTGGAATAAAACTGGTAATTTCTATATTTTTTTAATATATTTTTGCTAAAAATATTTGTGGGATTGCGATTCAACATATGAAAAAAGAAATAGTTAAGTTATTGATCTTTTATTATGTCGTTACTTTTATACCCTTTTTTTCTTTGCATGCTGATACTGTAGTTTCCGGGTTTACTGACAAACATATTCAAAAAGCAATAGACTTAGAATATGCAAAAAAAGGGGGAGTTGTTCTACTGCCTGAGGGGATTTATGAACTTAGAAATGCAGTTTATCTGAAAAGTGGTGTTCAGTTAGTTGGTAAGGGAAAAAAAACAATATTAAAAAAATGTCCTCTCTATTCGACTCCTGTCATTGCTGATCTTCTTAAAACGTCTCACAAGATATTTGTAGAAGATGGTTATGTTTTTAAAGTTGGAGATGGTGTTAGCATAGTTTCTGAAACTTTACAAACTGAAAGAATTATTGTTACAGAAATTTTAGATATTGCTGCAAATATCATTCTGTTAAAAGATGATATTCCTTGTGATGTTTCTTTTTTTACTCAACCAATTGTTTATTGTTCCTTTCCTTGCATTTACTGTAAAGATAGTGAAAATATCACAATTCGTGACTTAGTTATCGATGGGAGTCGTCAGGATAATCCTGTGATAGACAGTTGGTGGGATTCTGGTATTGGAATAAGAGATTCTAGTAATGTGGATATTCTAAATGTTTCTATTATTGACTCTCCGGGGGATGGTATTTCATTAAATAATGCTCATCGGGTAAAGATTGATAATACGTTAATAGATTCTTCTGCTAGATTGGGAGTGCACGTTGGAGGTGGAAGCAAATATACATATATATGTAATTCAAGAATTTTAAATTCAGGTCAAGCTAATTTTACCAATATAGACGGGCTTTATTTATGCTTTGACGCTTTGTTGGGGCTATACGAAAATAATGTAATAAAAAATAATAGAGGAGCCGGTCTTTCAATTGGCCATGGTGATTCAGGTAATATTTTTTTGAATAATATTTCTACCAATAATAATATAGGATTGTTTTTCCGCGAGGATACAATTGAGACTTGTAATATAACTTTTTTAAATAATGATATTTCAAATAATCATTCGTTGGATTTGATGGCTACTAAGCCGATCTATAATATTTTTATGGATAGATGGCCAAACAGCCGATCTATTCATCATTTATCTTCCTCATTATACTGTTATGATTATTTTATCGATAAATGGTTGCCATTATCCTGGTAGTAAAGTCAAGCAATGCTTTCATTATAAAAGTTTCTAGTAGCTTGAGGTATAAAATAATAAACAGAATTTTATTGATTTAAAAAAAGATCTTTGGAGAAATTTTTAATTCTTATTCAAAATAAATAAAAGAATGATCTCCATTATAATTACAATGATTAAACCACCAATCCCATTCTTCTGGGGAATAGAAAGATTCGCATGTTAATTGCCAATACAGTAAATTAACTTTCTCTTCTTCATTTCTATAAGATTCTACTACGAGATATTTATTTTTTTTACCAACTCTTTGTATTTCTTTTAAGGCTTTTTCAAGATCATGACATGGTAGGTTATGAAGAGTATTTATAGATATGATTAGATCAAAATAATTATCTTCAAAAGGGAGATTTGTAGCACTGCAAACTTTAAGTGAATTTTCATTTTCTACTTTAGAATTTTCGATTGCATATTTTGATATATCGATGCCAGCAACTTCTAATCCTTCGACTATTTGTAATAAATCGTAGAGTAAAAATCCTTTTCCACATCCAACATCTAAAACTTTTTGACCAGGTTTTAAATTGTAATGTTTTACTAGCTTTTCAGCGACAGACAACCATCTTCCATCATATTTAAACCCGCCATAACCGTATTTTCTATCTCCGTCCCAATAGTCTTTATCAAATTTTTTAGCAATTGTTGCAGCTTCAGCTTTAGGTATTTCTTGTACTCTACCTAAATAATCTCTTTTAGTTTTTTTATGTAAGTGAGAAATAAAATCTATATAAGCCATAAAATTTTCCCTGTTTTAAATTATTTTAGGTTTGAAAATACTTAATATTATGCAACAACATAGTGAATATTACAATGCAGTTTTATGTTTTAATTTTTTCTAAAAAACTTTTCGCAAGATCTAATTGTTTTTTTGAGTCTTGTTGGGTTTTTGAAAATAGTCTTCTAGTTTTTTCAGTTTTTAGAAAAATATTTAATATAATACTACACCATTTAATTTGATATACTGGGAAAAGAATATTGATTCTTTCTAAACACTTCTTTGAATTTGAAGTTATGGATGCAATATCTTTTGCAAATTTTTCAAAATAACTTAAAGGTATAGATATTTTTGGTTGGCAGAAAAAATCACAAACAATTTTAGCTGGATCGTCCCATCCGGCATATTCAAAATCTATAAAATAGATATTTTTATTATCAATAATTACATTGTGCAAGCCAAAATCAGAAGGGGATACACACATATCTTCTACACTAATAGTATCATTTGAATATATAGGTTGTTTAAGTTTTTCCCATTTAGGCATTAGCTTATTATTTACAAAATCTAGTGCAGTTTTATGGTGCTGGGAGATTTCAGAGATAAGAGTAAGATTTTTTATTCTTTTTTCAACAAGATTTAAATGATCATTAATTGAAAAACATGCCTCTGATGCTTTTGGGAGATTCGATGCTTTGTCTTTGTTTTTGTTAAGATCTATAATAAAATTCACAGCTTTCTGGATAGTGTTTTCATTAAGATCATTGTTATTAGCTAATCTTCCTGGAACATAAGAAAATAATCCTAAATTTTCTTTTTCTAGAGAGAAAATTGGTTTAGGTATACATCTAATATTATTGTTCCATGCAAAAGTTGAAAAACAAAATTCAGAAATTAAACGTTTTCTTAAATCATTTTTATGATGAAAATAGTGTTTAAGAATAAAGGCTTTATCATTATCTAAAGTAATCTTGTAAACTCGATTATTAGCTCCGCCTTCAAGAGATAAGAATGAAAAATTCTCAAACGGTATATTAGCTTGCTTTAGGATGTTTGATATTTTATCTTTCATTTATGATACTTAAAATTTCTTGCCATGAAGTAGCTTTTTGATATTTAGAACTATTTTTATGTAAATTTTGAGGATCAAAGAGTATTTTTTTTACATTAGATGCAAAAGAGCTTTCAGTCAATAATTCAGGAAGATCGTCAATAAAATAATCACAATTTTCTTTAGAAATTCTATTTAATTTTTCTTTAAGGGTTAGTTCAAAAAATGCAGAAATATCATCATTGTAAAAATTTTGATTTTTCAGCCAATTTTTAGCAGCTTTATGTAAATCATATTTTGGTCCCATAAAAGGAAAGAGTGTTTTATGAGAGATAATTAAAATTTCTATGTTGTTTTTTAGAGCTTTTTTAAAAAATTCACCTATACCATTAAATGGTTTCGCCAAATCCATACGAGCTCCATAAACATATCCTTGAAGTTGTGTCCATTTTTTTTCTTTTCCAATCGATCTTAAATAATCACGAACTTTTTCTTTAGATTTTTGAATGGTTGTAGGAATTAATTTTTTTTCTAATGCTGTAGCATGAAAAACGTTATCATAGCAAACTATCGTATTATCAAAATCAATACCAACTTTTATCATAAGCTCATATCTATTATGGGTCTTAGAACTTCTCCCTTTTCTAGATCTTCTAGAGCAGAATTGATTTGATCGAGACCATAAGTATGGGCTGTTAAATGATTTGTAGAGCAATAATTGTGTTCTATAAGAGAACAATATCTTGGAAAATGAATATCTGGATTATTATCTCCTCCCCATGTACCTAATAGTTTTTTGCCAAGATTAAACTGTCTTGGATCAATCGATATATTTTTCCCATGATGAGCATTACCGATTATTATTGCCGTTCCTCCTTGAGGTTTAACTGCGATCAGGGCTTGCTCCATAGCGATTGGTGAGCCGCTAGCTTCAATTGCATAATCAAGTGGACAAATTTTTTGCAAAGCTTCTATAGGATTTTGAGTTTTTGCATTAATAATATGAGTTGCTCCCAATGTTTTTGCTACTTGTAGCTTTTTTTCATTAATATCTATTGCTATTACAGGAGCGCATCCTGCAATAATTGCACCTTGTATGGCACTTAGTCCTACTCCTCCACATCCAAATACAGCTAAACTTTGACCAGGTTTTGGTCTGGCTGTATTAAAAACTGCTCCTAATCCGGTTGGAAGAGCGCATCCAATTAGTGAAGCTACTTTTAAAGAAAAGGATTTATTTAATACGGTTAGTCTATTTTCGCTAATAACAGAGTATTTGCTGAAAGTGGTGATAGCTCCGGCATTTACTTTTTTGTCTTTCCAATTATAAACACTACCAAATACATTTGCGCCTGATCCTTTCATCCAAGATAAAATGACCATGTCATCTGATTTAACTTTTTTTACGTCTGGGCCGATTTCAACTACTTTTCCACTGCCTTCGTGACCAAGAAGATGTGGTAAAAACTCATCTTTTCCTCTATGGCCGTTTGTTTCCAAGAGTTGGGTATGACAAAGGCCGCTATAGCTGATTTCTACTAACACTTGCCCGGGTTTCAATTTGGGGATTTCTATGGTATCTATTACCAGTGGTTTTTTGGTTTCTACCAAAATTGCAGCTAATGTTTTCATAATTTTTCTTTTTTTAAAGTTTTTAGGATTGTTTTTGAAATTTCTTGAGAATTTAATAAATTATAATCTCTTAAATATTGTTGAGAGCCTAATTTGTGAAAAAATTCATCTTTAGTTCCAAATCTTAAGAATTTAGTCGATATATGATTATCTACCATCCATTCTGCAATACTCGATCCAAGACCTCCTATAAGAGAGTGCTCTTCAATAGAAGCTACTAAAGAAAATTTAGAAAAAACTTCTTTAAGAAGATCTTTATCTAATGGTTTTATCGTATGCATATTAACTATATGTGCATCTAAATTATAAGTTTTAAGGATTTTAGCTGTTTTTATTGTTTCAAAAAGCATGTTGCCTGTTGAAATCAAACAGAGATCTTTTCCTTTTTGGATAATATAGCCTTTGCCAATTGTGATATCTGGAGTATTTTGATGGATTTGAGGTTCTCCTTTTTTACCAATACGAATGTAGACTGGTCCTCCCAAATTAATTGCTTCTTTTAAGATTTTTCTTACCTCAAAAGCATCTGCTGGGCATGTGACTGTCATGTTAGGGATACTTCTTAAAAAAGAAATATCTTCACAAGAATGATGAGATCCACCTAAAGATGCATAAGATAAACCAGCGCCAACGCCTACGATAATTACACTTTGATTATGATAGCAAACGTCTAATTTGATTTGTTCTAAACACCTAGTAGTATTGAAAGGTGTTATTGTATAAGTTATTGGTTTAAGCCCGCACATTGCCATACCAGCTGCAACACTTGTCATATTTGCTTCTGCAACGCCACAATTATAGAATCTATTAGGAAACAGTTTTTTGAAATTATCAAAAAGACGATTTCCAATATCTCCAGATAAAAGAACAATTCTTTGATCTAAGGAAGCAAGTTTTGTTAATTCATCAGCAAAAGCATTTCTCATGATCACCTATTTTAAGTTCTTCTTTTGCTAGTTTTACTTCTTCTTGTGTTGGGATGCGATAATGCCAATTATTATCATTTTCCATAAATGATATTCCTTTACCTTTTATAGTATGAGCTATTATGGCTATAGGCTTTTCTCTACTAGAATTTTTTTCAAATATATTCAAGATATCTTGTAAATCATTTCCATCTATTTCATATGTTTGCCAACCAAAGGCTTGCCATTTTTCTTTTAAAGGAGAGATCTGCATAATTTCTTCACTTTTTCCAGTTGCTTGCCATTTATTATAATCAACTATTGTAATCAAATTATTAAGATTTTTTTTTGGGGCAAACATAGCAGCTTCCCAAACAGATCCTTCATTACATTCTCCATCGCTTAGTAGAACTACAACTTTATAATCTTTATTCATAATCTTTCCAGCTAAAGCATGTCCAATTCCTAATGAGAGGCCGTGGCCTAAAGATCCTGTTGCAGCTTCTAAACCTGGAATGCATTTTGGAGTTGGATGTTCTGGTAAAGAACTTCCTTCTTGATTAAATGTTTTCAATAAAGCTTTTTTGAAAAAACCTTTAGCGCTTAAAACAGCGTATAGTGTGCTTACAGCATGACCTTTGCTTAAAATAAATCTATCACGATTAGGATCCAAAGGATTCATTGGATTAACATTTAGAAATCTCCAATATGCTGCGATTATCAAATCGACACATGATAAAGAAGATCCTAAATGAGAGGCTTTTCCTATGTGAGACATTTCAATAAGTTGATATCGAATTGTATTAGCAAGGTTTTTAAGAAATGAAATTGAATGTTTTTGCATAAGTTTTAAAAATTCCTAAAAAATAAAATTATAACAAGAAAGTTTATTAATTAACAAGAACATTTGTGGTTATAATTTTGTTAAAAAAACCGTGTTTATCGTATTTTTGATAGACCATGCGAGTTTTCATAAAATTGAGGTCTCTTTTTATTTTTTTTCTAGGTATTAATATTTTAGAGGTAATAGATTGTTGGCTCTAGCCTTCTTTTCCATAAATATGTTAAAATCATTATCCAAAGATCTATACTCTAATAGTAGAGTGCAGTTTTTTTGATTAGTCAATGAATTGAGTTTTAATGAGTAAAAAAACATTATCTATAATAGTCCCCAACTATAATTATTCCAAATACTTAAGACAATCTCTAGGCTCGATTTTAAATCAAAGACGAAAGCCAGATGAAATAATCATTATAGATGATGGGTCCACTGACAATAGTGTAGAAATTATAGAAGATCTAATTAAAGATATGCCAAACGCTATTTTAATAAAAAACAGTTCTAATAAAGGTGTTATATACTCAATGAACGAGGGATTAAAAATAGCTTCTAAAGATTATGTGTGTTTTGCTGCTGTTGATGATCTTTTGTTAACTGATTTTGTGTATGAACAAATGCAATTTGTAGAAAAACATCCAGATATTTGTTTATGCTGTTCTTTGCCTGCTTTTTTTAGAAGTTCAAAAGATTATTGGGTAGATGATTTTAATATTAATGTAAAAAAAATAATCGATCCTGATGAATTAATTAAAATAATAAAAAAGAATAATTTTTGGATCGCAACTCATACAGCAATAATAAAAACGCAAGAGATGAAGAAAATACACTTTGACAATATTTTAAAACATCACTGTGATTGGTATACAGTTTTAAATATTGTTTTTAAAAATAAAATGGGTTTTATACCTAAGCCTTTATCTTTTATGAGAGTGCATGACTTGGCATATAGCAGAAAATCAAAAAAACACAAAGAAATGAGACAAATATATTCTCATTTATTAAATAAAATTGATGGCGAAGACGGACAATTTAAAAAGAGATTAATTATGTCAAGAGTGTTGTCAGGATTAGGAGGTTCTTTAACTGTAGTTCTATTGTTTAGATTGAAATATTGGAAATATTTGCCAAGTGTCATTTATGGGAAAATATTAAATTTTGCAGGAAGAGTAAAAAGAAAATTTTTGAAAATATTTCAAGGAAAAGAAATAAAATTTAATTATAATGAGATCTCTAAATTTTTAGAAAAAAATAAAGACATCAATAGAAAAAAAGACTTCAATTAATTTAGGCAATATTTTTTATGTATGTATACTCCCTTATTCCTTGCCTATATGATGAAACTGGACATCACTTTATATATCATAAAACTTTTTCAGAAGCTCTAAAGATAAATAATTGGAAACACATCAAATATATACCTAAAGAATGTCAGATTGCAAATTTATCAAAAGATTGGAAAAGAAAACTAATATTGCATAGAGGATCGAAAAAAAAATCTTTATGGAATAATTTTTTTAAACCTTTTTTGAATTTTTTTCCTTTTTTTAAAATTTTATGGAAGATCAAAAAAAAAAGAGGTGAACAAGAAGTCCTTTTTTTAGAATATTTTACTCTAGCTCATTTGATTGCGCTATTTTTTGCTTTTTTTGTTGTTAGACCTAAATGCTTGCTTTGGCTTTTATATAGGACAGATTTGAATCAAGTAATTTTGAAAGGCAAAGCTCATAAAATTTTGCATAAATTAATTATGAAAACAATCGGAGAAAAAAATCTAATTTTTTTTACTGATAGTGAGTTATTATCAGAGCAATTAGAAACTTTTTTCAATAAAAAATTTATAGTGCTTCCCATTCCTCATGTGAAAGTTAATATAGATAAAATTGAAACAAAGAAGAAAAAAAATCTAATTTTTTGGTGGCCTGGTGGATCGATTAGAGAAGAAAAAGGACTAAAATACATTAAAGATTTATCAAAAAAACTAGTAACTCAAAAAAATATTAATTTAGTGATTGCTAAAGCTGCGAAAGAATTATTAGATGACAATAGTAATATTAAATATGTAAATACTAATCTGAATTTTGATGAATACAATAGCTTGATGGTCAAATCAGATATTATTTTACTTCCTTACATAGCTGAATTTTATAGACTCAGAACATCGGGTATTTTTGTTGAAGCTATAGCTTTTGGGAAAATCGTAGTAACTACAAAAAACACTTGGATGGCGAGTGAATTAGAAAAATTTGATTTAAATGAATTAATAGATAAAAGAAAGGGAAGTTACTTTAAATGAAATTTTAATGTTTTACCTAACGCTCAAACAATTGTTGGTTCAAAAGGCTCAAATATAAAAAAAAGAAAAATTTCATTTTGGTGGCCGGGAGTTACAAGAGAAGAAAAAGGGCTTTTTAGAATTCAAAAATTGGCAATGCTTTTAAAGGCCTCAAAAGAAAATGTTATTTTAGAAATGTCTCAAAGTGCTGAAAGTCACATTTTACTAAATGATCATATTAATTTTCTTTCCTCTCATCTTACAAGATCTGAATATAATGAAAAAATGTCGAATGCGAAATTGATTCTTCTACCCTATGATGAAGAGAGCTATAGATATAGGACTTCTGTGATTTTTGTAGAAGCTATAGTCTCTGGTATTATTCCAACAACAACTAAAAATACTTGGATGGCAAGTGAATTAGTAAAATATGATTTGGAAGATCTTATTGTTGATTGGGAGAGACCTGATTT
>JAAKFI010000035.1 GCA_011065125.1 Candidatus Anoxychlamydiales bacterium
GAAGTTTCATCTGAATCTTTGCAATTAAAAGAAGCTTTAGAAAAAAGAGGATTAAATTTATGGGGAACATTTTCAGGAATGATTCTCAATATAGACAATGTTATAAAACCTAAAATTTCAGAAAATCTTGAACTCGAATTGGTCATTAATAAAGAAGAGCTTATGTTGTGGAGTGATATACTTAGCGAAGCATATGAATGCTCTAAAGATTTCTCAAAATTTTATGCAAATCTATTGGCAGAAGTTGGACTTAAGGGACCTTGGTATCATCTTATGGGCAGAAAAAATAAAAAAATTGTTTGCACCGGTAGTATACTATTTACCGACAAAGGTGCTTATATTTATAATATTTCAACCTCTAAAAATGAAAGAAATCAAAATTATGGAAGTAATATCACTTATGCGCTAATTCAATTAGCTAAATCTAAGAATATATATCAAATTGCATTAATGTCACCACAACAAATAGCACCTTTTTATTTAAATTTAGGTTTTAAAGAAGTAACTTATTTTCATTATTGGTACCGCAAATATTATCTAAAAAAATAAAGAACAATTAAATACTTGTTTTAGGTGCAAAAACATTGCAACGATTTAGACATTGAACCAACATTACCCAGTAAAACCTAATAAGCTTTTAACCTTATCTAATTTATTATTATATTCAAAGCAATTGGTTGATATTGGATAGACTTGTAATCCCCCCTCATAATCCGTTGGCCCAAGGGTTCAAGTCCTGCCTGCCCCATTTCTTTACATGTAACTTTTCAAAAAATGCTTAAGTTCAAAAATTAAGATACTTTTTTCTTCCTAAAATTTTTAATGCTCCAATAAAAAGCAAATTTATCCAACAAGATTCATTTAAAAAATTTAATTTTTAATAAAATTTCAGATATAACATTTTTAAAATCAATCTTATCCTTTCCCATCGAAGATAGAAAATTTGCCCATCTCTGTTTTACTTCATGAGATTCATAAAAAGCATCCGTAAAAGCGATAGGATATTTAAAAATAGTTTTTCTGTTAGCAAATACCTTTTTTACAGCTTTCGTTAACCTATTTTGATCTATTTCATGCTGATGTAAAAGACACCAAATATCATAAAAATCCTTCATTCGTGTATTAATCAAAGCCAACTTAACAATCGATTCCAATTTCTCTGCTATAACTGTTTCAATTGTATATCCCAATAAACTAGGCTCAGACATTCCTAATAAAGTTGGATAATGAATTTTTTGCGCAAAAGGAATAATTTCATCATTAAACCCAATATCAATAAGAATAGGTACTCTAGCTGTAAATAGTAAAGCTGAAAAGCTCGCGCTAATACCATTGTAATCTCCAGTAGTTTGTCTATGTTTAAGAATCATTTTTTGAGTATTGTAAATTATTGCATCTTCCACGCAGGTAATCTCTGCAACTTTTATAATAATATGCATTAAATTATTAATTTGATTAGAAGTCCTAGCAAGCAAGTCAATATCCATAGTAGCTCTATGCTCCATAGCATCCCACACTTTTAGCATTAACCCACCTTTTAAAAAAAACTTTTCAGAATATGAACTTTTACTGAGACGATAAAGAAATCTTTCAATTGCATAATAACGAAGTATTTCATCGAAAGGCCTATGTCTTTTCTTAGATAAATTTTTCAATCTTTGCAAAATAGATGCACCAAGATTTTTTTTCATGATTTTATCCACTAATTATCGTCTCCATAATCGGTTTTAATGTTTTTTCAACTCGAAATAATTTTGCATATTCCATAAGTTTCTCTAAGTTGGTATTTTTTTTTTGCCAATACATTTTCAAAGCTTCTAAAACAATATCCATCCCAATCTTATTTCGAAATTTGATACAATCAATTAAAGTCTTTTCAATATCAAAAATTTTAACAGTAATGCAGCCTATTTTATGCACATAGACTCCCGTAGTCAAAAGTTTTTCTGAATACCAAAAAAAACGCATTGGGGGATAAGAAATAACAGGTTTATGAGCATCTTTAGGTAATGCCACATAAACAAAATGTGGGATTTGAGTTGTGATTTCATGGAAAGATAAAGCTGAAATTAAACAAATAACCCCATTTGGAATTTTTTTTGCTACAGGAATATAATCTGGCAGAGAAGGTTCTTTCATCTTTTTAAGCTTATATAACCCTCTGCTAATCACCTCTAGGCATCCTTTATCTCGAAGAGCGTATAATTCTCTACGATGAATTTTTAATCTTAAAGCTTCGGACATTGTTAAAATGCCTCCTGCTTTTTGAAAAATCTGTATAGCAATTTCAAGTTTTGTTTTTTTCTTCATGGTACAAAAGCTCTGACATTTTAATATATATCCGCAATATTGTACCAATAAAATTAAGAAGTCAAGTTAAAATATATAATTTTTGTACAGTGCAAAAACGTTGCAACGATTTAGACATTGAACCAACATTATCCAGTAAAATCCAACAGATTTTTAATCTTATCTTATTTATTTATGTTCATAGCGATTGGTTGATATTGGATATGCCTGTAATCCTCCTCCCTCATAATCCGTTGGCCCAAGGGTTCAAGTCCTGCCTGCCCCATTCATAATTATATATTTTTTTCTTATTAACGTTTCAGCCTCTCATCATCCATTATAAAACCTTTGATGAAATACTCCTTAAGTCTTGCTGTTGCCCATTTGCGGAATTGAGTACCTCTATGAGAACTAAAATGTTGTTTTTTATTTTTTGATTTTTTAACATGCAACTGAAAAAAAATTACCAAGGAGAACTTTATGTCTTTTGATGCTACAATAGAACTTTATAAAACCATGTCATATCATCCCTGTGAAAGATTAAAAGAATTTAATAAATTTTCAAAAACTATGCCGGAAAACCATTCTAAAAAAGTAGCTTTAGTAGCTGCTCACTTATCTAAAAAATGTGAAGAATCTAAACAAGCAGCTCTTGCTGTAAAAAGAGAAAAAGACTGGGCGGAAACAGAGCTATATCATTATGAGTCTGAAGAATCGAAAAAGAGATTTAGAGAAACATTCGGTTTAGACCATCAGGGATATTAAAAAAATAAATAAAGAATATTACACCTATAAGTCAAGCAAAGGCTCTTCCAACTTCCCATCTTTTTGATTTGATGGGAATGATTGCTTTAAAAGAAGATGCCTTATGCTTATTATGTCTATAAGGAATAAAAGGAAATATGCTCATATTCAATAGTCTGTCTCGCATATCCCCTCCCCCCTGAAGCTGTTGTATTATTTAGTTTAACATCAGCTATTTTTATAAAGTTTTTTTTCAAGTTGGACTGACCAATACTATCAATAAAATACTGCATTAGAAATCTGTTTTAATGTAACTCAAAAAATAGACACATCAAAACTTTTTAAAAATATTTAAAAATCAAAATGTAAACCAAAATTGAGTCCTTGTAAGATCAAGTCATTGTTTTGGGAGCCAGAAGCATCAGAAAATATTTGGCAATGATTGAGCCAATCCTCAATCTCATAACCAAATTTTAGTCTGAAATAATATCGATCCTGCTCAGTTTTGCAATCCCATTCAAATCCCATGAAACTATGCAAAACTAAAGATCCAAAATTGCGATCTAATGTTTTAACATAAATTACTGTAGATAAATTATCGATGTATTTATCTTTAATTGACCAATGTCCCCAAAGATACCCTAGCTCAAATTGACCAATAAAGTTAAAAGAATGTCTTTGAATATTTCCAATTCGGTATTTTCCGCTTATTCCCCCTTTAGGTCCTACTCCATGAAACCTTTGTTTTAAATTCTCAGAAGCAGAAAAAAGGAAAAGATCTAAAAAATGAGGAATTGTCCAATCAGAGTATATATTTTGATTAATCCATCCTCCCCTTAAACCTATGGATGGTCGCAGAAAAAATTGTTTACCGACTAAAAAATTTCGTCCCAAATCCCAATCAAAAATATTATAATGAAGATTTAAGCGGGCTTTTCCTGTAGAAAAAGGTTCTAACAAAGAAAGTCTAGCAGCTAAAAAAGCTGGTGTCACAGATCCGCTTGCATGATCGGTTGCTTTCGATTGGAACCTGGTATAACTTGCTTGAGTATCCCACTTATCATGCTCCATATTGTATCTAAAACCAACGCTAAAGCCAGGAGACCAATCAAAAGAAAATGTTTTATAAGAAGTTTGTACAAAGTTCTGATCGGACTTAAGTGTAAATGCCCAATCTAAGGTTTCGCTAGTATACCAATAAAGTGCTTTAGCAAAAATATCGATAGTTTTTCTCTGATTTTCTACTTTAGAAGGTAGAGTAGGTAATCTATCATCTGAATGGATGTCTGTTAAAATAATTATAAAAAAAACACCCACTATTCTCAACATCGTTTTAAAATTATCACTAATCATTACCATTTACTCTTACTCCTTAAAAATCGAATCGACAATTAAATGTTAATCCTAGCAAAGTTAAATCGTTATGCAAACGTTGGAGCTGAAAGGTAGCCAATCGAAGTTGATTTAACCAAAGTTGCATTTCATATCCTAGCTTTGTAGCTAAGTATGATTTCTTTGCATTAAAGTTGATATTCCATTCGATTCCCATAAATCCTCTAAACATCAAAGCTCCCAGCTTTGAATTGTTCATGTTTACAGAAGATGTTTTATCTGCTGTATTTTTGTACAAGTCGCCACAACTCCATGTTCCCCACATTGTTGCCATAGAAAAATCACCAAATAAATCAAAAAAATTGGATCCAAAATGGAAAGTCCTCCACTTAGTATTAATCCCTCCCAAAGGTCCAATTCCCCAAAAATTATTTTTTAAATGTTCGCTTCCAGAATTGTTGGTAAGAATATGATCAATACTCAGATTGTAGTACTGTCCGTGGATAGATTGATTAATCCATCCGCCCTTTACACCTAAAAAGGGACGTAAAAACAATTCTTTGCTTACCCAATAGCTTTGTCCTATCTCCCAATCAAACATATTGAGAAGAAGACTCCATTTTACGCTCATGCTCTGAGGTGAATCCCCACTTAAAAATGCAGCAAAAAATTCTGGAATGATTGTGGCATTAGGCTTATAAGGAATTGTACGCTTTGCATCTGTATGAAACCTAGTCCAATATAATGCAGTGTCCCATTTATCATGCACATGATATCCAGTAGATATTCGAAATCCATAATCCCATTTAAATTTAAATACTTTAGCTTCCCAACTGCTGGTATTATCTCCAACAGTAATAACATCAGCCCAAATAGACGAAACTTCTTCAGAAACCAACCAAGCAAGTAAATCTGCAGAGACAATCCAGTTACTAGAAGGGTCCTGTATAGATGTAGAAATATTTGGTAAACCATTAATATTATTTTCAACAGCATTGGATTTTGGCAACAGCGCTATTAGCAATATTACGAAAAAAAATAGTATTTTTTTAGAAATTAAAGTAAAACTCAAGGGTTCCTCCTTGCAGCGTCAGCTCATTCACTAGCCTACCTCCCGTAAAGGAATAAAATTGCAATTGATCTAACCAAAATTGCATTTCATAACCCAATTTCGTAGAAAATCGGTGTTGCTTTTGGCTAAAATTAGAATCCCATTCAAATCCCATAAACATCTGTAACATTGAAGAGCCGCCGTTAATATTCTGAAGATCAACAGAAACTTGTTGAGGAAGATCGTTTTGAAAGACATCAAAAAATGACCAATGTCCCCACATAATAGATCCGGAAAAATCACCTAAGAAATAAAATTGACTTTGGTTGCTAAATAGATTCCATTTAGTGTTGATACCTACTTTAGGACCTATGCCTCTGTAGTTATTTTTTAGATTCTCAATACCAACATAAAAAAAATCATTAATTGGAAGATCTGGATTTTGCCACTTAGAGTGAATAGATTGATCTATCCAGGCTCCTTTTAAACCTAAAAATGTATGTAAAGCAAGCGATTTGGTAAACCAAAATTTACGACCTAGCTCCCAATCAATCATATTAAGCTTTATTGTCCAGTCGATGCTGGCTTTCTGATAAGCAGGACCTGAAAGACCTGAGCCATCAGCATTATTAATATAAAAATTACCTAAAAACGTAGAATGGATTGTTCCTGGGTTACTTGAAATATAATCATTTCCTCGAGTATGAAACCATGTATAGTAAAGTTGTGTATCCCACTGATCCTGGTTCATTTTATAACCAACTCCAACCTTAAAGCCAGGATCCCAACCAAAATGAACTTGTTGTATATCATTAGAAGATGTAGAGCTATCGGAAGTAATCACTTCAGCCCAGCAATCTGCACTTGCTTCTTTAGCAGTCCAGAAAATAAAATTAGCAAAAACATTAAAATCTTTAGAATTTATTGAGTTATTAACAGAAATATTGAGTAATTCATCATTACTTTCTTTTATATTTACAGATGAATCCATGGCATTCAAAGACAAAATAAAGAAAACAGTCGTAGTGAATATAATAAAAAATTGTCTTATTTTCAAAGGAGAACTCCTTATTAAATTGATGATCTTATAAACCATACAATATCAAGTTTTTTTCTTAGTAAAATTTTTTATAAGTTTTTTAAAATAATAATTTAATCTATTGAATAAATGAAATCTATTCAATAGTTCCATTTTAACTTTGGGCAGACAAATTTTATATTTTTTTATAATTTCGAAAATATTAAAACTTTATGAAAAAAAATAATGCTAATTATAGATTAGCATTTCATGACCTTGCTTTTACTGCTGCCAGGTCAGATAGTTCTGTTTTTTAAAAAACATACAACTATCTAAAAATAACTAATCCTAAAATAGCAGATATTTCTAAAAACAATCTTTGAAATAAATTATTTACAAATAATTTATTTTATTTAATAAATTTTTAAATATTTATATAAATTACTTATGCTTGAATGGCTTTTAATATTCTTGATATAATGATTGTGACAAGGAGAAAAAAAATGACTTTATCAAATACTAGTAAAATGATTGAAATGCAAACCTATTTACCTGGATATTTTGATTCAATAAATAAATTAGATAAATCTCAACAAGAGCTCACAGACAAAATAAAAACTTTATATGAAAAATTTGAAATTAAAGAAAAAAATGAGCAAATAAAATTTTTGTTAGATGAATATTTTTCTTCTTTGAATACTTTAAAAAATAAGTTTGGAATTTATAAAAAGGTTGAATGTTTTGATATAGGTTTTTATTTATATCAAGCATTTAGAGCTCAAAATAAAGAAATTTTCATTAACACTCATCCTAATTACTATAGCACTAAAATTCTTCCTTTAGCTTTAAAATATATTGAATCTTTTAACGCTTTAAATGATTATTTAAATGGGAGAGATTTATTTCAAAAAAAAATTATAAAATCTACTTTAATTGAAAAGATAAATGAATTAATTAAAGATCATAATTTATTTATGTATGCTGTAGTAAAAGGATTTAATGACCATCATAGAAAGATATCGTTAACTTAAATTATTCAGGAGGCCCCACTCCTGATGCTGCGACAGCTGCTGGTCCTGCTAATGATTGAGGTCTAGTTGCAGTTCCAAATGCTTTTTCTTTGGTTGATAAAAATCTAGTAGTTGTTTCCCCTTTCCATTTATTATCACTTTGTTTTGTTAATACAACTTTTGTAACAAACATTGGCAATTCACATAAAACCTTACTTTCATACGTTTTGGAATCCGTATATTTCAATACATATTGATTTTTCAAACAAATTTCGATTGTATTATCATCACATTTTTTGATAGTAACTACTACTATATTATCAACACTAGGAGTCAGAAGTAATTTCATTTCAAATAATTGTTTAGGGTAATTATCTTGAATATAATTTATTATAAATGTTTGAGATATAATGCATGATAATTTAAAAATTAGATCTCCTTTACCTTGGATATTTGAAACAAATTCATCATCTAATAAATTCAATATATGTGTTTGAGTTACACAAGCACCACTCTCATCCCTAGTTTCAAATTCCTTAAAATCAAAACTACTACCGTCTATACTAACAGATATTCCTCCAGATGTGAGATCTCTGAAAAAAAGTGGATGGATTAGCTGACTTCTGTTTCCATCACTTACCCTTTCAGCTACATATACTTCTGGATTAAAGTATACATCTTGAACAGCACCCATAGTGAAAATATCATTTAACTTTTTAACTAAATTATATTGTAAAATAATTTTAATATTTTTTAGAGTAAACTTTGCAGCAAAATTTATTTCTTTTTCTTCATACTTAGCTAATTTCTCTATCTCTTCTTTATTTAATTTCGCTATTTTTTGTATCTCTTCTTTATTTAATTTCGCTATTTTTTGTAATTCTTTATCAGACAAACCCTTAAATTTATAAAATTCGTGTTTTTCAGTTTCTAATTTACTAAAAATATTTTGTAAATTCTCACCTCTTTTTCTATCCAAAACAGATCTTATTGCTAACAAAGGACTTAAAGATAAAACGGAACCAAGTGTCATACCCTCAACCATTAAAGTTCCATGAAACATACTAGATGAAATATTTAAAATACCTCCCGTATGTAACCCAATTGTTACAGCGGATACAACAATAGCTGTAGTTAATGCAGCGCCTGTTAAAATAACAGCAGCATTCCTAAAGTTATCGGCCTTTTTAAAATAGGCTTCATTTGCTTTTTTTATGGTCATATAATAATTACTCCTATTATTAATATAGCATATTTTAATTAGTTTTTAAACTAAAATCTTTATATTAAGCAAATTAAACATTAACAATTTATTTATATTTATAATTAATATGTAAATTATTAACTATTAAACTCTTATAATAAACGTAAGTAACTGATATTCAGATGTTTAATTTAGAGGTTTTTAAAAAAGAATAAACTACTAACTTTTAGTGATTTATCGATTTATTAAAGTGCCTTTTTTATAAATTCCCCAAAACTAGGATGAATATAAATCATCTCTTTTAAATCTTCTTCTTTAGCTTTTTTTTGCATAAAGGCTATTAAAATATGAATTAAAATAGATGCATTTTTAGAAACTACATGAGAGCCTTTTAATCTATTTGTTTTTTTCTCAAAAATCAAATACAAAACTCCAGTATTATCTTTTACAATCATAGAACTTGCTATATCTTTAAAATTAGCTTTTTTTATGTAATATTTACTGCTTTTAGCTTGTTTTAGAGTAATTCCAACTCCTGCTATTTCAGGGGTAGAAAAAACACAATAGCCAATAGGCGGGTAATTAATTTTAGGGGTGTGTTTTTTAAATATTTTCTCAAAGACATACAAAGATTCGAAATTTGCACTATGTTTGAAAAAATAGCTGTTTATGCAATCTCCAAGGGCATATATGTGTTTAATCGATGTCTGTAAATACTTATTTACTTTGATAAAACCTTTTTCATCTAATTTTATGTTGGTATTTTGTATGTCTATTAAATCTGTATTAGGCTTAATTCCTGTTGAAATAAGTAATTTTTCTGATGTAATTTTTTTATTATTAAAAAAAACTGTGATTTTTTTATTTTTAGATTCTATTTTTTTAATATTTACATTTTCTATAACTTTTATGTTTTTTAGAAATTTTTTCTTAAATTCACTTGCTATTTCATCATCTACATTTGAAAGTATTTTTTTTGCTTCTAGTATTGTAACTTTGCATCCCATTGATTGGAAAAAATTAGATAGTTCAATTCCTATGTATCCCCCTCCTATTATCGTCATGGTTTTAGGAAGTGTTTTTAATTTTAAGGCTTCTATGTAAGTTAAATAATCTATATTTTCTAATCCTTGAATATTTGGAATACTAGCTCTAGCACCAATTGCCAAAACTATTTTTTTTCCATAAATTAAATCTTTTGAAACTTTTAGAGTATGGTTGTCTATAAACTTAGCATTTCCTTTGTATAGATCTATTTGTCTACTTTTTTTATAAAAAGAATATATTTCACGGCTTAGTTTATTTAGCTGATAGTCTGTAGAAGATATAATTTTTTCATAGTCTATTTTTTCTATTTTGCTTTTTATAAAAAAGTCTTTTGATGATTTAATACTTTCAATTACATCTTTGTAATGTAAAAGCATCTTAGATGGGATGCAGCCATGATTTAAACAGGTCCCTCCCATTTTTGATTTTTCAATAATTGCAATTTTTATTTTTTTATTTTGTTGAATAGCCTTTGATGCAATATTCAGACCACTTCCTGATCCTATAATTATTAAATCATACTTTTTCATAATATCCCTCTTATCTAAAGACATAAATTAAAAAAAAATTAAAAAAAAGATTTTTCTTAAATATATTGGACAAATTCAAAAAGTATATTTAAGATAAAAAAAAAGGATGAATTAATTATGGATAAAACAGCAATTACTGATGAGCAATTTAATAAAGTAATTGAAGACTTAAAAAAACTTGTTAAAATCAAATCTTTAAGTAACATAAAAAATGAAGATTATAATTTTGATAGTTTAATTCAATGCGCCGACTTCATTAAAGATGAGTTTGATAAATTAGACTTTGAAACAAAGCTTATAACAATTGATGACATCCAGCCTTTTGTATTTTCAAAAAAAATTATAGATGAAAATAAACCAACAATACTTCTTTATGCTCATTATGATGTGCAACCTGTTGAAAAAGACAGGTGGGATAGCGACCCATTTGAACTTGTGGAGAAAAATAATAGATTATACGCCAGAGGCGCTAGTGACGATAAAGCAGGTATTGTAGCGATATTTTCTGCTATTAGATATTTTAAAGAAGCTAATAAAAAACTGCCTGTTAACTTAAAAGTTCTAATAGAAGGAGAAGAAGAATACGGCTCTAATCATATTGAAGATATTTTAAAAAAATATAAAAGTGATTTACAAGCTGATGCTTTGATTGTTTTAGATGGAGCTAATGTTGCAACTGATATTGGAACTCTTGGTTTTTCTAATAGAGGAAACGTAAATTTAAAACTTACAATTAATGCACTAGAAAATCCAGTGCATAGTGGCCTTGGCTGTTTATGTCCAGATGCAGCTCAAGCAATGGCGAATATAATATCTTCTTTAAACGATACCTCCAAAATTGAAGGAATAAATGAGGGTATTAAAAAATTAAGTGATGAGGAAAAAAAACTTTTAAAAGAGAATTCCATTAGTTTTAAAGATTACGCAAATGAAATGAAAGTAATAGATGGAAAAGAATCACTTAGAATAGATAAAAATAAATCTGTTTTTGAAAATTTTTGTGAAACACCAATTATAAATATACTTAATTTAAATGCAGGAAAAAAAGAAGGTGGAAATTCTCTTCAAGAAGAAGCTACTGCTGCAATCAATATAAGAATACTTCCCGGACAGGATCCAAAAAAAATACTTAAAATCATTACAAATCATATTGAAAAACAAAAAGTTTTATATAATTTAAAATTAAAGATAGAAGTTGAATCATTAAATGATCCTTTCAGCGCTAATATTAATGGTAAATATACAAAAAAATATATTGAAGCAATGCAAAAACATTTCAAAAAAACATCTATAATGCCATCTGGAGGAACCCTTCCTTTATTAAAACAGTTTCAAGATACTTTTGAAAATTTAGATATTTTAGTGCCGGGTGTTGAAGATCCAGATACTTTAGCTCATGGCCATAATGAATCCCAAGACAAAGAGCTTTTAAGAAATACAATCAATACTTTAATTGATTTTATGAAAATAATTTAAAATTTTTCTTCTTTTATTTTTTTTAAGATTTTTTTTACAAAATCATTTTTTGCATTTGCATAATCCATGCCCTTATTAGGGTGTATTTTTGAAAGATAAATTTTTAAATTTTCATACTCTTTTTTTTCTTTTTCATTATTTATTAAAAAATCTCTAAAATTTAAAAATTCATCTATTTTAGGATTGTTTTTTTCAAAAACATGCAAATGCACATGAGGCTTTTGTTTCGCAAAATATCTTCCACTTTTAATTATTTCACCTCTATATTTATATTTTTGATTTTCAAATTTAGAAATATTTAAATCATCAAAACTTTTAACTACTAATAAAATATCAACTTTTGGTTTTGCTTTGATATTGGGAATTGCAGTGGATCCAATATGATGAATTTCAATTAAATTATTTTTTTCAATATCTCTTATTATTTTTTCTTCATTTTTATAAATACTAATCCAATTAGAATCATAATCTATAATTTCAATCATATAAATTTAATTAATTTCTATTTGGTAAAACCCTCTTTTACCTATTTTTATTTTAAAGGTATCATTTGTAATAGTAGATATTTTTAATAGAGGATCTATAATTTTTTCGTTATTTATTTTAACTCCTCCACCTTCTATTAATTTTCTTAATTGAGATTTACTTTTATCAACTTCTATTGCTTTACATAAATCAATTAATGTAAGAGATGAAAATTCTAAGTTTATTTTTTTAAAGTTAATATTTTGATATTCAATTAAAGTCTCATTTCTAGATTGAACTTGCTTATAAAAAAATTCTTGAGCCATATTGGCCTCATCTTTGCTGTGATATTGCTCAACTATATTAAATGCAAGTTTCTTTTTGATCTCCATTGGATTGACATTATCATTTTTTAAATCACCCATTATCTTTTCTTTTTCATTTAGAGAAAAACTACTTGCTAAATCTATATATTCTGTAATTAAATTATCTGGTATTGACATTACTTTGCCAAACATATCATTTGGATTTTCAGTAAGAGCGATATAGTTATTTAATGATTTGCTCATTTTTTTAACGCCATCAGTTCCTCGAAGAATAGGCATGCAACAAACTACTTGTTTTTCTTTTTTATATGCGCTTTGGATATCTCTTCCAACTAAACAGTTAAACATTTGATCTGTTCCCCCAACTTCAATATCAGCATCTATCTTATAAGAGTCATATCCTTGAATTATTGGGTATACAAGTTCATGAAAAGAAATGGGAAGATGTTTTTCTAATCTATTTGCAAAATCTTCTCTTTGGATGATTTGAGAAAGAGTTAAATGAGAAAAAAGTTTTATTAGATCATTTAAATTTAAAGAATCTAACCATTTAGAATTAAAATAAACTTTCGCTTTTTTAACATCTATAATTTTACAAAGTTGATCTAAATATGTTTTAGCATTAATTTTTATTTCTTCTTTTGTAAGAGGAGGACGAGTTTTATTTCTTCCAGTTGGATCTCCTATTAGTGCTGTAAAATCCCCTATTATAATAATTAATTGATGTCCTAACTCTTGAAATTCTTTTAATTTTTTTAATACAACTGCATGTCCTAAATGAAGTTCTGGAGCTGTTGGATCAAAACCTAGTTTTATATTAAGAGGCTTTCTTTTCTCGATGCTATATTTTGTTTTTTCATCAAGTCCATCTTCTGGAATAATAATTGCAAAATTCTTTTTTAAGTCATCTAGTTCTTTATTCATTTTTAATCCATTTTTAACTTAGTTAATATTAGCACTTTAAAAAAAAATAAATCAATTAAAAGCATCTTTAAAAAAACAATAATTAATTTT
>JAAKFI010000036.1 GCA_011065125.1 Candidatus Anoxychlamydiales bacterium
GAAAAAAATTAAAATTGAAGCTGATGCTGAAGCTCAAAGAAAAGTGTTGATTGCAAAAGGAGAGGCAGAGGCTATACTTGCAATCAGACAAGCTGAAGCTGAAGGTATTCAAAAGCTATTAGAGGCAAAAGCTAAAGGATATAAACAGCTGGTTGAAGCATGTAGTGGTGATGCGAAAAGTGCATCAACTATGCTTTTAATTGAAAAACTAGAAGAAATAGTTAAAGTACAAGTTGAAGCTATCAAAAATATCAAAATTGATAAGATCACTGTTTGGGATAGTGGTAATAATAATGTAGGAGCTGATGGCAGTAAAGGTTCTACAACTTCAAATTTTATTAGTCAATTTGTGAAGTCTCTGCCTGCATTGCATGATGTTGCTTCTATGGCAGGTTTGGAATTACCTCAATTCTTAGGACAAATTAAAGAAAAGACTGTTAAGAAAGAAGGAATTGCTAAATTAAAATAGAGAGATTTTAAAAAATTATTGAGAGCTAAAAAGAAGATCAGTTACTGTAAAATCTTTTAAATTGGGAATATCTTTTTCTGATCCTAAAGCCCTACATTTAAAACTATTATTTATCATTAAACACAGAACTTCACGGTTTTTGATAGCTGTTATTAATCCTAAATAATTTTATATTTTTTTAAGCCATTCATTAGATATGTTATAAACTTTTTCAATCAAAGATTTATTATCAGGCATAATGTGCTTTGTTTCTAGATTAATAATTGTTTTTGGATCATTGGCTAATTCTTGAAGTAATTTTGCAGATTTTTTAGGTATAAATGTGTCGTCTGTTCCATTAATTATTAATAGTGGAGGTTTGATATATTTCATATGATATTTTGGATCTATTGGATTAAAAATTAGTGCTGCAATTTTAGCAATTTGTTTTCTAAATAAAAAATAATTATTTAAATTTGCATAAAAAATTTCATAAATATTTGCGCCACCAAAAGCTAAAATACATGGGCCTAAATCAATATTATTTAGTTTAGCTACATGATAAGTAGCAGGTACAAAAATTGCACCGAAACTAATACCCATAATTATCGGATCATTTTTAAACCAAGTTTGTGTTTTTAACCATTTAATTAGACTTACTACTTGAAAGGGAGTGTCCAAAACAGCTTTTCTAAGAGAAAAAATATGAAAAATTGATTTTTTAGAATTTAAGTAGTTTAAAGTTTTATCGAATTCAAATCCTATTAAAATATAATCATCTAAAGGTTTGAAATAATTTAATACATCCTTTGAAGTTTTTAGCCCATCTATTAGAATTAAAATTCTTTTAGCTTTTGATAGATCTTTTGGAAAACTTACTGTGAAGTTTATAACTTCAAAATCTTTAGATTTTAAAGTTATATCACTATAGATTCTATCTTTTTCAAAGATAGTTTTTTTATATGTGTTTTTAAAAATAATTTCTGGAGTTTCAATTTTTTTATCAAATACATCTGCTTTTAAAAAAGAAAAAAATAAAATAAATATAGATAATATAATTTTAAAATTCATAGTTGCCCTTCATAAACTATAAATATCAATAAATTATAAATTAATTCAAATAGATAAATTTGAATTTAAGATATTTTAAACTTTAGAAAATAAATTTTTATTTTTGAAATTTTTATAAATAGAAGATAAAACCTTTTCAAAACCTATTTTTTCATTTGCTGAGATTTCATATGTTACGTCATTGTATTGATTGAATTCTTTTTTAAATAAATCAACATTATCATTATTTTCTAATAAATCAATTTTATTTAAAAGAATCAAAAAAGGCTTTTTTAAAATATCTGGATTATAACAGTTGATTTCTTTTTGAAGAATTTTAAAATCATCAACAGCATCTTCAAAAGAAACATCTACTATAAATAAAAGCATAGAAGTTCTTTCAATATGTTTTAAAAATGCAACACCAAGACCTTTATTTAAATGAGCATCTTTTATTATTCCTGGAATGTCTGCTAAAAATATTCTAGAAAAATCTTCAAATTCTAAAAGTCCGATATTTGGAAATAGAGTAGTAAAAGGATAACTTGCTATTTTCACTTTATTATTTGTGAGTTTAGACATTAAAGTGGATTTACGAGCGTTTGGAAGGCCAACAAGACCAATGTCAGCAATAAGCTTTAGTTTTAGTTTTAAAACTAGCTCTTCGCCTTCTGCGCCTTTTGTGAAAATATTAGGTGCTTGATTTGTAGAAGTTTTAAAATGAATGTTACCTCTACCGCCTTTCCCGCCTTTGCATAAAACAAATTTATCTTTTTTATTAGTAACTTCAAAAAGAATCTCTTTAGTAGAAGGATCTTTAAAAATTGTACCAAGAGGTACTATTATTGTTAGATCTTTTCCGTTTTTTCCAATTTTATTATTTGTGCCACCGGGATTCCCATCAATTGCTTTTATTATTTTTTTGAATTTGAATTTTTCAAGTGATATCAAATGTTCATCGGCTTCAATGATTATTGAGCCGCCTTTTCCTCCGTCTCCACCATAAGGGCCGCCCTTGGGAAGATATTTTTCTCTTCGCCAAGCTACTATGCCATCGCCACCTTTGCCAGCGATAAATTTTAATTTAATATTATCTAAAAACATAAAATTAAGATTTTTTGACCTTATGAAAGTTTATTTTTGTTTAGGAAGTATTGATACAAAAGTTTTTTTTGTTTTTTTAAATGAAACGATTCCATCAATTAAAGCAAATAAAGTATCATCTTTCCCTATTCCAACATTTTTTAAAGGATGCCATTTAGTTCCTCTTTGACGAACTATAATAGAGCCAGTTTTAACAAATTCACCATGAGTTGCTTTGATACCAAGTCTTTGTGAATGTGAATCTCTTCCGTTTCTGGTTGATCCTTGTCCTTTCTTATGAGCCATTAAACTGTCTCCTTATCCTTTATTAATCTTTGTAATTTTTAATTTTAAATACTTTTGTCTATGACCTTTTTTTCTATGGTAATTTTTTCTTCTCTTATATTTATAAGCAATTACTTTTGGGCCTTTAATTTCATCTAATACTTCAGCATTAATGCTGCAATTTTTAATAGTTGGCATGCCAACTTCTGTTTTTGTACCATCATTTAAAAGTAAAACTTGATTAAAAGAAATTTTATTATCTTTTACATCTTTTAATAGTTCAACTTCTATCACGCTTCCTTCTTCTACTCTATATTGTTTACCACCAGTTTCTAATATTGCGTACATTTTATCTCCAAAATACATTTTTTTAAGAAATAATAATATAAATAGTTATGAATGTCAATGTTAAACAAAATTGAAAATTCAAATATTTTTTTTTACAATTAAAGATATTACATAAAAAATTGTCGTTGTTATTGCAATGGTAGCTCCTGGTGGATATGAAAATACAAATGAGATGGTAATTCCAATTATATTAAAAATAATTGAAAGTATTATTGCTAAAATCATTACATGAGATAGTTTATGTTTAAAAGAGTTGGCAATTGTTGCAGGGATTGTTAAAAGAGCTATTACTAAAATTATACCAACTGTTTGAACCATTAAAACAATAGAGATGGAAATCATTGAAAGAAGTAAAAAATATAAACTTTTTACTTTAATTTTTTGTAAATAGGCAGCTTCTTCATCAAAACAAATTAGTAAAAATTTTTTATAATAATAAATAGTAATAAAAATAATTACAAAAGCTAAAATAGATAAAAATAAAATATCTTTTGGGGTAATGCTAAAAATATCACCAAATAAATAATGAGTGCATGTAGCTTCTTGATTTGGAACTAAAGTTAAAAATATTATACCAAGGGCCATACCAAAAGACCAGATAGATGCTATAACAGCATCTTCTTTTTGTTTATATTTTAAGTGTATAAAACCAATAAAAAAAGCAGATATCAAAGCTGCTAATATTCCTCCTTGAAGAGGGGAGAATATATTAGTATTGAAATGGTAATTTAAAAAAATAAAAAAACCAATCCCACCTAAAATTGAATGTGAAATGCTTCCTGTAATAGAAGATATTTTTTTTACAACAACATAAGATCCCATAATCCCAGAAGTAAAAGATGTTATAATTCCAGCTAGAATAGCTAAATGAAAAACGTATGAAGATTTTAAAGAAGATAAGAATTCAATCATTATTTTTTTAATTTTATGGGTTTGTGATATAATCCAAGTTTAAAATGTTCACATATATCTTTTGGTAGATGACATTCTATTGTTGTTTCAATTATACAAATTTTTTCAACTTTTTTTATAACGGTATCAAGATTATGATTTACCATTAATATTGTTCTTTTATTTTTTTCATCTTGAAAAAGATCAAATATTTTTTCTTCAGTTTCAGAATCGATATTTGCTGTAGGTTCATCTAAAATTAATATTTTGGGATCAGAAATTAATGCCCTTGCAATTAAAACTCTTTGAGATTGCCCTCCTGATAAAGAACCAAAAGGATTATTAATAAATTTTTTAAGACCTACTTTTTTTAAAAGATCTATAGCTTTTTCTTTTAAAACTTTATTGGATGCAATTTTTTTGTCATTATATAGACTTCCCAGTATGACAACATCTAAAACAGAAATAGGAAAAGTTTTTTTAAAAGAATAAACCTGTGGGACATATCCAAAAACATTTCTTATATCTTCAGGTTTTTTTTTATTTATTAAAATAGTTCCACTATGTGGCTCATAAAAGCCCATTATTAGTTTTAAAAGAGTTGTTTTGCCTCCACCATTCGGACCTATTATCCCAATAAATTCATTTTCATTTATTGTTAAGTTAATATTTTTTAAAATAGGTTTAGTATTATAGCAAAAACTTAAGTTTTTAATTTCTATTAATTTTTTCATAATATAAAATGATGTAGTTATTTTGCTATTTTTTGCAAGATAAAGTAATTTAGATTTTTTGGAAGAGTGTCCGAGTGGCTTAAGGAGCACGCTTGGAAAGCGTGTGTTACGCGTAAGCGTACCGTGGGTTCGAATCCCACTTCTTCCGTTTAGCCTAATTTCATTTAACAATTACTCTAAAAAATTCTTATTGTTATAGACATTGGTATGATTGATAAGTTCGAATCCCACCGCGTCCGCATGTCATTTAATCTAAGCTGTTTAAAATTAACGGTTTTGAGCTTTAAATAGTAAATTTTATATAGTTTTGTGGCTTATTTAACGATTTTAATAGCAATATCGTTAAAAACTAAAATTTAATTAACCGTATAACGCTTTTGTTGACAAAACCGTTATACGATGATATAATCAATTTATATTAAAATGAGAATATTTTATGGTTAAAGTTTCAAGTGTTTATAAAAAAATTGATGTGCTTCGTTCGAGATATTATAAGGCTGCTCTTAATAAAGAGGAGTTATTGAAAATTATTGCTGAATCAGAAATTTCTGAACATGTATATAATTCTAACGCTATTGAAAATAGCACTTTAACTTTAGAAGAAACTGATAAAATTTTGCATGAAATTAATTGTGATAGATTTATTTCTGCAAGAGAAATGTTTGAAGCAAAGAATTTGGCACGAATAGTTTCTTATATAGAAAAAAAAGCAAAAGAAGAGGAATTGCATCTTAATGTAATGCTTTTTTTACATAAAATTTTACTTTCTAATATTAATGATGATATAGCGGGAAGATTTAGAAATGATAATGAATTTGTACGTGTAGGAAGTCACATTGCTCCTAATCCAAAAGAAGTGATAAAGCGTTTAGAAGATATGTTTGTAGAATATAATTCAACACCTTCTAAAAATATCATAAAACGTTTAGCTAAATTACATCTTGTTTTTGAATATGTTCATCCTTTTTGTGATGGTAATGGTCGTATTGGTAGAGTAATTATTAATTATTTGCTTATTAGAGAAGGATATGTGCCAATTAATATTAAATTCATTGATAGAAATGATTATTATCAAGCGTTTAGAGAATTTGATTGGGATAAGAAAACGCATATTATGGAAAAAATTATTGGTAAAGCTCTTACTAATAGTTATCATAAGAGGTTGTCATACTTGGAAGGCGGAGAAATCGTTTCACTTTCAGATTATGCAAAAAGTAAAAAGCTTTCATATCCAAATTTAATTAATAAAGCTAAAAGACAAACAATAGAGGCTTTTTTAGAAAAAGAAGAGTGGAAAATTGTCCTTTCATAGAATTGTTTTAGGTTATGAGAGTGAAAACTTTTAATACTTTAACTTTTGGAGCTTTTTATAATTTTAATCTTAACTATTATAGCGGATAAAGTGCGAATTGATACCCGCTGCGTCCGCCATTGCAACCAATTAGAACTTTTGTATTTAGTCTCTAAAACAAAGTGATTATGATTATTGAATAAAGAAACAAACTAGTATGGTTGTGTATATGAATATTGAATTTATACGATTAACAGAGATTAAGAAATCAGATATTATTGCCCTTATGAACAATCCAAAGGTTCTTAATCATATGCCATTAGCTTTAGCTCACTTTGGAGAAGAAGAATATGATAAATTCATTAATGAGAAGAAAAACATTTGGAAAGAACATGGATATGGACCATGGGCGTTCATTGCAAATGGAAATTTTATTGGATGGGGAGGTCTTCAGCCAGAGCATAATGATATTGAAATTGCCTTAGTGCTTCATCCTAACTTTTGGGGAATCGGTAAAACTATTTATGATAAAATTATTCATTATGCATTTGAAGATCTACATTTAAAATCTGTAATTGTTTTATTGCCTCTTACTAGAAAACATGTAAAAGGATTATTGAAATTAGGTTTTGAAAAAGATGGCAATCTTGAAATCGACGGAAAATTATTTCTCTGTTATCGGTTATCTGTTTTAAAATATAATTCAAAAAAAAAGTTCAAGAGTTAGAATAAGAAGAGCTTACTTTAGAGAAAGAACTGTAGAGAAAAGACCTATCTATTCTCCACTGATAAATCAGGGAGGTTCTAAGACTTATTTCTGTTTGTATTGAAAATTGTACAATACAATTTCATTTCAATTGATGTTTTCGCTCCTTTAGAAGTAATTGAAAAAAGAGAAAGAGGGGATAGAATCTTTAAATATGGTAGGTTTAATTAAAAAAATTCTTCCTTTTGTTTTAGATGATAATTCTTTTGTAGAAGGTACTATGACACATGACATGAAAGGTAAGGTTTTAGAAGATAATTTGCATATATCTTCTTTAGCTACTGTTTAATTATTTTTTTTGACTAAATCTCAAATTACTTTTAAGATTGCTAATAATTTTTTTGGAGGCTACAAATGATTTTTGTAATTTTGTTAATAGTTTTTTTTATTTTAATAATTATTGGCATTATAAAAACTGGCAAGGTAATTCCGCATAGAACGGTTGGAATTGTTGAGAGAATGGGTAAATATCATAAAATATTAAATTCAGGATTTAATATAATCTTACCCTTCATTGATAAAATAGCATATACACATTCATTAAAAGAGAAAGCAATTGAAGTTCCTCAACAAATATGTATTACAAAAGACAACATTCCAGTTGAAGTGGATGGTCTTTTATATCTTCAAATAGTAAATCCAAAAAGTGCATCATATGGAATAAATGATTATCTTTTTGCAACGATACAAATTACTCAAACTACTATGAGATCAGTTATTGGTAAATTAGACTTGGATCAAACATTTGAAGTGAGAGAAAATATAAATGCTAAAATTTTAGAAGCTGTAGATAATGCATCAGAGCCTTGGGGTGTAAAAGTAATTAGATATGAAATAAAAGATATAAAGCCACCTAAAACGATAAATGATGCTATGGAAAAACAGATGAGAGCAGAAAGAGAAAAAAGAGCAATCATAGCCCAATCTGAAGGGGAGAGACAATCTATGATAAATAAAGCAGAAGGAGCAAAACAAGAAATTATTGCACAAGCAGAAGCTAAAGCTATCGAAATAGAAAAACTATCTATAGCATCATCAAAAGGGATTGATTTAATTGCCAAAGCTATTTCTATGCAAGGTGGAAAAGAGGCTGTTTCTTTAAAAATAGCAGAGCAATATATTAAGGAGTTTGGAAAATTAGCTAAAACAAATAATACTATGATTATTCCAAGTAATTTATCAGATTTATCTTCTATTATTGCAAGTGCTACTAATATTTATAAACATTCTAATCCTAAAGAATTATTAAAAAATTTAAAAACTAAAGAAGAACATCAAAGTTCTCAGTAGTATAATTTATCTCCTTTAATGGTAATTGGAACATATCTTTCATATGGATGAATTCTAATTCTTCTAGAATGGACTCTTACTTGATTTTTGAAAAACTTTGAAGATCTGACTCTCCAAGAGATAGTATAATAACCACTTCTCAATGTAAAATAAACTACATTTTCTCTATATCGATATGAATCCCTTTGATAAACAGTTCTACCATTAATATAAACTTCTTCAACAATTTTATCTTTATTATCATATACAAAAAGCTCAACTCTTGAATAGTAATCATCATAGTAATAATGATTTCTATAATATGGATAATAATATCCTCTTCGAGGTCCCATATAGAATCTAAATCTAACATCTGAAGTTTCAAAAAGAGGTTTTTGTCTTTGTTTATATGCAATAAAAGATATTGAACTAATTAATATTGCTGCAATTAATATTAAAAATATTTTTTTATTTTTCTTCATTTTTATTTACTTTTTTTTCGTCATTTATAGTTTTAGAATCTATTTTTTTTAATGACGATAGTTTAACGCCTTTAGAACTCATAATAAAAACTTACCCCTATAGTTTTGATATATAATTTTTTTTAATTTATATTTAAATGTTTTTTTTAGAATTGAATGAGAAGCTTGAAATATAATTTTTCAAAAATAAATATTTTTTTTATAATTAATTGATTTTTAGTAATTTAAAAAGGTTGATGATAAAAAAGCTTTTTTGATAAGTGATTCTTTGATATATAAAGTCTTTTTTAGGTAATAAATTTAGATATGTATTTTTAGATAGGAGAATATATTTTGAAATGCCCTTATTGCAACTATGTAGAATCTAAAGTAACAGATTCTAGAACATCTATGGATGGACAAGCAATAAAAAGAAGAAGAGAGTGTTTGAAATGTGATAAGAGATTTACAACATTTGAAACTATAGATCTAAGTGTTCAAGTGCAAAAAAGAGATGGAACTTTTGAAGATTTCAAACAAGAAAAATTGCAAGATGGGATAATGGCAGCTTGTAGGCATACAAGAGTAAGCCATGATAAGGTAAAAGCATTAGCATATCATATATGTGCTGATTTAATGTCAAAGCAAGTTAGAGAAATCACAACAAAAGATTTAGGCGATATTGTCATGGATCATTTACAAGAAATTGATATGGTTGCCTATATTAGATTTGCATGTGTTTATAAGAGATTTAAAGATATTAAAGATTTTTTAGATGCTATTCATTCAATAAAGAATAAAAATGAAAGCTGCAGAGAAAAAAATAAAATAATTGATGAGGAAAATATATATGGCGCTCAAAAAAAGTGAAATAGAGCATTACAAACAAGAGTTATTAAAACTTAAAGCTCAATTAACAAATAATATTAATGATTCTAAAGAAGAAGTTAAGGAACTAGACGAATCTAAAGGATACTCTCAGCCTCAAGCAGATGAAGGGACAGATGATTTTGGAAAAACAATTACAATGGAAGTATCAAATAAAGAATGTATTATTTTGAAACAAATAGATAGAGCCTTAAAAAAAATAGAAGAAGGCACATATGGTATATGCGAGATAACTGATAAAGAAATACCAAAAGCAAGACTGGATGCGCTTCCTTATGCTACAATGACAGTACAAGCCCAAGAAGATAAGGAAAAAGGTTTAATTTAATGTTTCATAATAAAAAAAGATTAATAAAATTTTTTGTAATCTTATTTTTATTATTATTTTTAGATATAATTTCTAAATATCTAGTTTATAAAAATATACCAGTGATGGGATGGAATTATCCTTTTTATCCATATGGTGGCATTGGTATATTTAAAAATATTTTAGGGATTAGTTTTTCTATAGTCCATGTTCAAAATACAGGAGCTGCTTGGGGAGTTTTTTCAAATTACACAACTTTATTATTTTTTTTAAGAATTTTAATAGTTATTTTTTTGATAATATACCTATTATTTTTCAATAAAGATAAAAAAAAGGATATACCTTTAACTTTAATAACAACCGGTGCAATTGGAAATATTATAGACTTTATTGCCTATAAAAAAGTTATAGATATGTTTTATTTTAAGATATTTAAATTTTCCTATCCTGTATTTAATCTAGCAGATGCTATGATATCAATTGGAATTGTTTATCTTATTTTAATATATATATTCCAGAAAAAAAAATAGTCATGCATATAGAAATAATTACAATTGGCGATGAAATTTTAAATGGTAAAACTTTAAACACCAATTTTACATATATTGCAAATCTTTTAAAAAAAAATGGATATATTGTAAATCAAGGACTTACTATCTCAGATGGTAAAAAAGAAATCGAAACTCATATAAAAGAATCTTTTGAACGATCAAATCTTATAATAGTAACTGGCGGCTTAGGTCCCACAATAGATGATAATACTAAAAAATATGTAAGTCAGTTATTTGATATTGAACTTGAAATAAATGAAGATGTTTTAAAATTTTTAAAGGAAAAATTTAAAAATTTATCTTCTATCGAAGATCAATCAACATATCCTAAAAGCTCTATTCTTTTAAAAAATGAAATTGGCAGCGCTTTTGGATTTATTATTGAAAAAAATAATAAAAGCATAATGTTTTTGCCAGGGGTACCAGAAGAGCTTACTAATATGTTTGAAAAACATGCTATGGAATATATAAAAAAAACATTTGTTTTAGAAAAAAAGTTTTTTCAAAAAAAAATGAATATTATTTTAAAAGAAGAAGTAGAAATAAATGATTTTTTAAAACCCTTATCTACTAAAGATATTATTTTAGGAATATATCCAAATCATGAAATAGTAAATATTACAATATCTACTTATGCGAAAAATGAAAGTGAAGCTAATTTAAAAATAGATCCAATAAAAAAAATAATAGAAGAAAAATTTAAAAGTTATACTTTTGAAAACAGTTCAATGGAAGCTGAAATCCATAAATTATTTTTAGATGGCAACAAAACTTTATCTTTTGCTGAATCATGTTCAGGTGGAGCTTTATCATGTAAAATAACTGCTGTTGCGGGCTCTTCTAAATATTTTTTAGGTTCTTTTATAACTTATTCAAATGAACTCAAAAAAAATATTTTAAAAGTAAAAGCTTCTACTTTAAATGAGTTTGGTGCTGTAAGTTTACAAACTGTAAAAGAAATGCTTTTTGGATGTATTGATTTAACCAACAGTAGCTATTCTATTGCAATATCAGGAGTGGCAGGCCCAGCAGGTGGGACTAAAGATAAACCAGTAGGCACAGTGTGTATTGCGATTGGAGATAAAAAAGATTTCTTTTTAAAAGAGTTTCATTTTCAAGGAAATAGAAATGTTATTGTTAAAAGAGCTGTAAGTACTGCTTTAGGAATTTTAATAAGAAAAATTAAATTTAATAAATATTATGAATTATGAATTAATTGATAGTGGCGATCAAAAAAGATTTGAAAGATTTGGTGATTATAAAATAATTCGTCCATGTTCTATTGCTATTTGGAAACCAAAACTTAAAAAAGAAATATGGGCGGACTTTGATTTTAGTTTTTCTAGATCAGATCAAAATCTTTGGACTTTAAAGAAAAAAAAACCTAAGAATTTTATAGTTAAATTATCTGATCATCAATTTAAACTTCTTCTATCTGATTTTGGGCATGTAGGAATTTTTCCAGAGCATGAACTTTTATGGTCATGGATGGAAAATAAAATTAAAAATGAAAATTTAAAAAATTTAAAAATTTTAAATTTATTTGGTTACACAGGAGCTTGTTCAATTGCACTTGCTAAAACAAATTCTTTTGTATGTCATGTGGATGCTTCTAAACCAATGACTCTTTGGGCTAAAGAAAATGCAAAACTAAACAATGTAAAAGAAGATAAAATCAGATGGATTGTAGATGATGTTATGAAATTTTTACATAGAGAAGTTAAAAGAAATAATACATATGATGCAATTGTTTTAGATCCTCCAACTTTTGGAAGAGGACCTAAAAATGAAATTTTCAAAATAGAAAGTGATTTAATAGAATTACTTTTTTTATGTAAAAAATTACTTAAAAAAGACTTTAAATTTTTAACACTTTCTTGTCATACACCAGGATATACTTCTCAAGTTTTGACTAATCTACTACTTCAAGTATTTGGAAATAAAAAAATAGTAACTGATGAGATTTTAATAAAATCGAAAAATAGTTTTCCTTTGCCGATGGGAAGTTTTGCAAGGATAGAAAATGATTGAAATAACTTCACTTAAAAATGATAAGATTAAATTAATTGAAAAATTAAAAAATAAAAATAAAAGAGATAAATATAAGCTTTTTTTAATTGAAGGCTATAGAGAAATTTCAAGGGCTATTGAAGCAAATGTAGCGTTTGATTCATTATATATTTCAAATGAATTATTTTTAGGATCTAATGAAGATGCTTTAATTGATAAATTTGAAAATAAAAATATTCAAATATTTAAATTAAAAAAAGAAATTTTTGAAAAAATTTCATATAGAGATAGACCAGATGGACTTTTAGCTATTGCCAAACAAAAACAAGAAGGTATTGAAGAATTAGAAAATATTTTAAAAAACAAAAAAAATCCTTTTTTATTGGCTATAGAATCTATTGAAAAGCCGGGGAATCTAGGTTCTATTTTAAGATCATCGGATGCTGCAAAAATAGATTGTGTTATTGTTTGTGATCCTAAAACCGATATTTTTAATCCAAATGTTGTCAGATCATCTATTGGAACGTTATTTACTCAAAAAGTTATTATTGCAAATTCAACAGATGTAATTGATTTACTTGAAAAAAATAATATAAATATTATCGCAACAACTCCTAATTGCAACAAATACTATACACAAATAGATCTAACCCTGCCAATATGCATAGTTATGGGAAGTGAGCAGTATGGGCTTAGTGATAAATGGCTTAATGAAAAAAGTATTAAAGTAAAGCTTCCAATGAGAGGGAAAGCTGATTCGTTAAATGTAGCTGCTGCTACTACAATTATGTTATATGAAACACTTAGACAAAGAAAACTTTTTTGAAATAATATATGAAGATAACCATATTCTATTAGTTATCAAACCATAT
>JAAKFI010000037.1 GCA_011065125.1 Candidatus Anoxychlamydiales bacterium
TGTGTTTAGAACAAAAAAATCTTTATAATAAGCAAGTTAAAATTCTTTTTTTTATGGGAGGAATTTTAGTTCTTATTGGTACTAGCGCTTTAATTATATTTACAACAAAAAAAAAATAAAAATAAAAAAACATTGCAAAAAAAATTAATTTTATATACGAAGTAAAAATAAGAGGCCCGATTAATTAAACAAGGAGTTAACAATGGCTATTAAAAGAAAAAAAGCTACTAAAAAGCCAGCTAAAAGAAAAGTTGCTAAGAAAACAGCTAAAAGAAAAGTTGCTAAGAAAACAGCTACTAAAAGAAAACCAGCTAAAAGAAAAGCTGTAAAAAGAAAAATTAGAAAAATTAAAAAAGCTGTTTGCAAAATTTGCGGAGTTTAATTTTTTAATTTCTTAAGATTTTTAGAGCTATTTAATATCTTTAAATAGCTCTTTTTAATTTTTCACTTAAACATCTAATCAACAAAAACTTACAAAACTAATTACCTTTGTTATTAAACGTTTAATTAATGTTAATTTTAATTATTTTTAGGTTAATTATAAATAATTGTTTAAAAAAAATACAATAATGGTGTATTTATAACAATTAGAGGAAGATTAATAATGAGTTGTATTATGTTTAGAAGATTTTTTATATTAGCTAGCGTTATATTTATAAGTGCATGTACCACACAAGGTTATTCACAAAAAAATTCTAATAAAATTTTAGATTTTAAAGAAGCCCATGGCAAATATACTATTATAGTAGTACAAAACAAACAAAATTACAGTGAAATGAAAGAAGAAGCATTAAAAAGAGCTGCTAGACTCTGTTTGGATAATAATTTTAAATATTTCGATATAACAAAAGAAAAACATGTTTATATAATGCTTGGAAAAGAAAATTTTCCATCTTCTTATGATTTCCCTCAAAATCTATATCAAGAAGATATTGTTGAAAAAGGCTATAACAGAGAAAGATTTATTCAAAGAGGGAAAAGAGATGGCGAAATGCATAAGGCTTTAAAAATCAATATTCAATGTTCTACTAGAAAACTAGCAGGTTATAAAGATCCTTGCGATTTTGTTAAATGTAATTAATCTTTATTCCTAAAGAAACTTACATTCTTAAAAATAAAATATCTAATGATAATTAACTTTCTATAAAAATTGGCTTATAATTTCTAATGCCCTCTTTTAAAGAATCTTTAAGTTTATGTGCTAAATCCGTATCAATAGGAAGTAAAAATTGAGAAACAACATTAATTATTTTTGTTAAATTTTCAAAATACTCTTTTTCAATATCTTTTTTTTCTTTTTTAATAGGAAACTCTAGTGGAGCTGAAGTGTGAAGCGATTGAAAGTATTTTTCTAAATCACTTATATATCTTTCTTCAAAATTGTAATTATATTCATTTATTTTTTAAAAAAAAATTAGAGCAATTTTATTAACAAGTACTAATATTTTATAAACATAATTGTTAATCTGTGTTTTATTTTCTATTTTAGAAATTTTACCAAACAAGCCTTCAAGCTCTATTAGTTCACTACGTACTTCTTCTATTTTCATTAATCCAATCAACCCATCTTTTTGGAGCATAAACTTTCTTTTTTTCTTCCGGAAAAGTAAAGATATTTCTATAAAAAGTTTTAGAAATAATAAAACCTAAAAGTGCAGTTGATGTAGTTATAGCATCAACTGGTCCTAAATATATCGAACAGATATTTAATATACCTGATAAATAATTTATTCTATTGTCATTATCTTCAGAAATTTTTGTTAGATTAAAAACATTACCAATTATTAAAAGAGAAGATCCAATTGCAAAATTTTCTAAAAATATTTTATCTAATGAATTACCTATTTTTTTCAAATAAGCAAATGTAGCAACGGGAGTCATAAAATATGAAAAAGCTATTGTAGCAAAGAAAAATAAAAGTGATTCATTTTTCCTAATAAATTCACTTACTTTAAATGCAGTTTTTTTGAAAGCATCTATAGTTTCTTGATTTTCTTTAAGTTTATTTTGACAATATGCTTTTGCTACATTTAAATCATTTTCTAAATATGTTTGAGAAGCTTTTAAATAACCTTTTAAAGAATTGTAAATAATAGCCATAAAAATCCTGCTTTTGAAAAACTTTTTGAAAATATATTAAATTTTTTTATATAAATCTAGGTTTAAAATTTTATTTAATATGTTTACACAAAATATTTTTTTATTAAGAAAATGAATTCTAAAAGAATAACCAAACTTCCAAGTAAAATAATTGAAAATAAAGTAAATTTACCTCCAAAAACTTTAAATTTAGCTTTTATCTTATCAACATATCTTCCCTTATAAACTAAAAGAGCCGGAAGGATCCCATTTAAATACGCTTCTCCAAAACCTCCAGCAACCCCAATAGCAACAACAAAAATAGATGGATCTAAACTTGCTAAAATAAATGGAGGAATAAATGTTAAAAGAATTAAAAAAAATCTATCTTTTCCATGTCTTTTAAGCTTAAACCCATCCCCTAGAAAATCTACTACAGAAAAAGATACCCCTAGCATAGATGTAATAATTGCAAACAAACTAAATATTTTAGAAAATTGTTTTATCCAAAGTACATTTGTTAAGGATTGAATAGCGTCAGTAATAGGTTTACCTTCTTTAAGAGTATTTTCAATTAAATTTAGTGGTATAGATCCTATTATTAAAAGCTGCCAAACAATATAAATAATTAAAGGAATAACACTTCCAATTATTATAGCATATTTCATTACTTTAACATTTTCTTTGAAGTGAAAAGTAAGAGATGGAATAACATTATGAAATCCAAAAGATGTAAATAAAATAGGAATAGATATAAAAATATTTGCTGAAGAAGAAGCAAATAATCTATCTAATGAAATTAAAGAGCTACCTGCAAATATAATAGTAATATATGAAATAATCAATGCACACATTAAAATATAATTTATTCTATTTATAAATTTTATTCCTACTCCAACAATAGATGCAAAAATAAGTCCATAAACTAAATAAATCATTATCCCATCAATTTTAATTTGCATAATAATTTCAATAAAGGAGGCTAAAATAGGAGCTCCTGCTGCAAAGTATGCAACCATTAAGCAATAATACAAAAAAATAAAGATAATGCCTGAAATAGCCCTGCCTTTATTATGTAAAAATCTTTTAGACATAGATAGAATATTAGAATTTTTATCCATCCACAATGTAGCTTCTAAAAACAATAACCCTGTTATGAGCATAAAAGCCCAAACTAAGATAGTGATTATGGTAGCTACTATAAAGCCTGCTTTAGCTGTAACTAATGGAATAGCAAGCATTCCAGCACCTATCATAGTGCCGGCTATTAAAAGTGAGGCTGATATTATTTCTTTGATTTTCATATTTTTTCCTAATTTTAATTTTTTTTATAATAAATACAAGATAAAAGCTAATTTAGCTTCGATGGAAAAAACACGAATAAGGAAATGTTATAAATTCTTTTTTCATAAATATAATATTAATGTATAAACTAAACAAAGTGCAATATATTTTTATAAAAAAAATATTTTATGATTATCTATATAAAAGTTATTTTAAAATCTAAAAAAAATGCAATTATAAGTTTTGATAATAATATTTTAAAAATCAAATTAAAGGCTATAGCAGAAAAAGGAAAAGCAAATATTGAACTCATTAAATTTCTATCAAAAACTTTTTCAATACCAAAATATAAAATTTCAATTTTAAATGGCAAAAAAAGCCATTTAAAAAAAATAAAAATTGATTCTTTAACTAAAGATCCAATAACTAACTATTTTTTGAAATAATTTCTTTTTTTTGAATTTTTAATTCATCTATTTTCTTTTCTATTCTAAGAACTATCCTACTATTCTCATCAGCTAATTGCCAATGTTTTTTTGCAGTTTGAAGCTCTCCATTTTGAAATTGCAATCTCTGAGCTTGATTTTTATGCTTTATAGATTCTGATTTATATCCTCTTTTCAATTTTTCTAATTCTTCAATTTTGTTATCAATATTTTTTATTTCCTTTTGCCATGAATATTCATAAGATATCATTTTTGATGAAACAAAAGATTTTGTAGATGTAAAAACTACCAATAAAGACATAAAAAAAATAGATGTAATAAAAAAGGGTTTTTTAATAGACACTTTTTTCATAAGTTTACCTTAAATTATATTCTTCTTCCTAAATCCTCAAAATACTTAATAATATTTATTTTAGCTATTATTTTTTATATTATTTATAAAAAAAAGTAATTTATATTATAATGCTTAATATTATGAAAAAAATATTTACAACTATCATTCTATTAATTTTATACATTTCTTTAAATAGTTTTACTATAAAAGAAAAACTCTTAGAAGCCAAAGATGGACAATATATCGTCATTGAACAAAACAAAATGTATAGTGTTTTGTCAATTTATAAAATAAGTAAAGATTATTTAGTAATAGAAGAGGCTTCTATTTTAAAAAACATGTTTAATAAATCTCTTAGTTTTAAAGGATGGTTTGAAGCAAAAGTAAAAAATGCAAACTCCCATATTCTTTATAAAATCGATTTAAATAATAATAAAATTATAAAAAGCTATTCTTTCACAAAAAAATCTTTTATTGCTCTAAAAGATGATGAAAATATTATTATTCAACTTTTAAAATTGAACTTAAAAAAATTAAGTAATGATGAGAGAAAAAAAATAGGTCCTCTTTTAAGTAATGAAGAAAGAGATAGAAGAAAAATTTTCAATCCAGTAAAGATTGTAAATAATAAAAAAATTAAAAATACTAATTTTGAAGTATATAGAGGTGTATTTCCAAATAATTCCACTCCATTTGCAAATAAAAAAATTGAGTTTTATTTTGATAAAAATTCCTCATTTTTCTTTCCCTATTTTATAGAAATAGATACTGGAAATATTTCAATGATTATTAAAGCTATAGATTCTGGCGATAATCTAAAGTCTTCTATCTCCCAAAATGATCGAAAAATCAACTTTTAAACTATTTTATTTTTTATATATTTAAATGCTCTTAACTCTATCTTTAAAAAAAAATCTCTTTTTTTTAATAAGTTATGAACATAAAGAGGTTTATTAAAGTTAAGTATGTAATGTAAATAAAAAAACAACCTTTTTTTCACTTACAATAACTGAGTTATTACCAATGATTTAAAAAATCTTTAAATAATCTTTACAAGAAAGTCTTTGAATATAATTATTACTTATAATATCTTTATAATGTCTTTAGTTATCAACAGGTTTTCCACAATCAAATCTTTTAGTTGATAAATTGATAAAAAACAGCTATCATTTTTAAAAATTTTAGGTTTAATACAATGTTAGATAAAAAAACATACTCTTTAAGAAAATGCAAAAAAATTTTCAAGCATTCTTATTCAACATATAAGAGAAAAAAAAAGACCTTAAGTAATCTTGAACAGAAAAGATTTGAGAATATTATTACATCTCTTCAAAGCTCTATTTTAAAAAAAGAAAAAATTTCAGCTTCCAGACTTGCTAAAAACTTAGAAAAATTAATAGATGAAAAAATAAAAAAAACCTTTATAGATCAGTTATTAAATTTTATATATGCAGTTTCTTTTGCTCTTGTTATTGCAATTGTTGTAAGGCAAATGTGGTTTGAATTTTATGCTATTCCAACAGGATCTATGAGACCTACTTTAAAAGAAAAAGATTTAGTTATAGTTTCTAAAACAGACTTTGGCATAAATGTTCCTTTAACAACTAAACATTTATACTTTAATGACGAAAAAGTAAAAAGAGGATCTATTGTTGTTTTTACTTCTAAAAATTTAGATATACACGATGCTAACATGTTATATTTTTATATTTTTCCCGGAAAAAAACAGTTAGTAAAAAGACTTGTTGGAAAATCAAATGATACTCTTTATTTTTATGGTGGTAAAATTTATGGAATTGATAAAAATGATAAGGAAATTTTAGAACTTTCTGATTCAAAATATTTCGATAAAATTGAACATATTCCATTCATTAAATTTGATGGGAATATTAAAACAACCTCTAAAACATCAAATGCTTATTCCCCTGTTATGTTCTATCAAATGAATGAACCGATCGCTATGATGAATATAAATCAAATGGGAAATATTGAATCTGAAATAATCACATCGCATGCAAATGTTTTTACTAGAAATTCTACTATCGATGATTACTTTGATATTTGGGGATTTAAAAATTTTGCAACTGCTAGAATTTTATCTAAAGAAGATGTTAAAAGCTATTCCGCGGCTTCCTTAGAAGATATTGAAGATGAAAATATGTATTTAGAATTAACTCATCATCCATCTATCAAAAATCCTAAATTAATTATTGATGAATATGGAAGACTAAGACCCTCTTTAAATTACTCAACTTCACTTATTCCATTAAATGAAAATCATTTAAAAAAGATTTTCAAAAATTTAAACACTTCTAGATTCTATGTAAAAAACTCTTATGCTTATAGATATGGATCTAAACCTAAAAATAATCTTTATCTACCAAAATTAGATGTTCCAGATGGTCTTTATGAATTTGATAATGGCAAAGCGTATAGCGTAAATTTTTTAGGAATCACAAAAAAACTTGCAAAAGATAATCCTATTTATAATTTCTCAATTAAAAAAACTAAAACTTTATATAATCTTGGAATTGAATTTAATACCTTTTTCTCTCCATCTAGAAAAAATCAAACTCTTTTACCTTCTAGATATGCTTACTTCAAAAATTCAAGTCTATATTTAATGGGAAGAGAAATATTAAATAAAGAAGACCATGCTCTTATTAGTTTTTTAAATAGAGAAAGAAAAAAACAATCTATAGCTTCAGAAAGTAACCCTTATTATCCTTTTGAGGATTTAGGAGCTCCATTAAATCAAGATGGCTCTTTAAATAAACAGTTAATAAAAAGATATGGCATAAAAATACCTGAAAATATGTACCTTGTACTTGGAGATAATCACGCTAACAGCGGTGATAGTAGAGACTTTGGGTTTGTTCCAAAAGAAAATTTTAAAGGTGTTGCAAGCTTTATTTTTTGGCCACCATCTAATAGATGGGGAAGACTTTTTCAACCAAGACTTGAAATGTTTACCTTGTCTAGAGTTATTATCTGGTCTCTTGCAATAATTATTATTTCAGGAAGTTATACATATATTAGAAGAAAACAAAGATCAAAGCTAAAGTTTTAAACTTTGGCTTTTTCTATTTTTATCTTAGTGCTCTCTCCATTAATATCGATGATATCTTCATTATTATTTTCAAATTTAACATCAACTGCTAAAATTTCTTTTTTGATATGATCCATATATTTTTCAAAAGCATCTTTTACATTTTTTGTTGTATCTAAGCTTATATTTATTCTATTAGTTACTTCTAGACCTTTTTCTTTTCTTAGTAAATTTATTTTATTTACGAGCTCTCTTGATATAGCTTCTTCTTTTAATTCCTTTGTAATATTAGTATCCAATGCTATTGCTATTTTATCATCTCTAGTAGCTGCAACCCCTTCTTTAATTATTCTTTGCACTTCAATATCATCTTTTGTAATTTCTATTTCATTTTCATCTATTTTAATAATAATTTTTTTTCCACTCTCTAAATCATTTATTTGGTCTATATTAAATTGATTAATTACTTTTTGAGCTTTAGGCATTAATTTACCAATTTTTTTACCTAAAACTCTAAAATTAGGTTTAGCTATAATATTTACAAATCTAGATTCATCTTTTAATAAAAGAATCTCTTTAACATTTAATTCATCTTTAATAAGGTTTTTTTGATCTTCAAGCAGTGATAAAATATTTTTATCTGCTTCAATATATGCTTTTAAAAGAGGTTGACGAACCTTTAATTTAAAATCTTTTCTAAGAGAATGTCCTAAACTTACAGTTCTTTGAACATAGCTCATTTTCTCTTCTAAATTTTCATCTCTTAGAGTTTCATCTTTTTTTGGAAAGTCACATAAATGAACAGAAACAGGCATGTCATCTTTTCTTAACTGATTATAGATAGTTTCACTAATAAATGGAGTAAATGGAGCTATTATCTTTGTTAAGTTTAAAATAACATAATATAGAGTTGAAAAAGCTTCTTTTCTATCTAAACTATCTTCATCAGACCAAAATCGACTTCTAGATCTTCTAATATACCAATTAGTTAAATTATCAATAAATTCAACTATTGGATCTATTGCTTTAGAAATTTCATAACTTTCAAGTGCTATATCAACATCATTTATTAATTTATTTACTTTAGATAAAATCCAACGATCAATATCAGCTTTTGGTTTATCATTTATAAGTGTAGCTTCCCATTTATAAATATTTGCATAAGTTGCTAAAAAGACATATGAGTTCCAAAATGGAAGCAATATTTGTCTTAGGGTATGTTCTACTCCTTTTTCAGAAAATTTCAAATCCTCAGCCCTAACAGCCGGGCTATGCATCATATAAAGTCTAATGGCATCAGCTCCAAATTGATTTATAACTTTATTCGGGTCTGGATAATTTTTTAGTCTTTTAGACATTTTATTGCCATCTTCGGCTAAAATGATTCCATTAACTATTACATTTTTAAAAGCCGGTTTTGAAAAGATAGCTGAAGAGATTACATTTAATGTATAAAACCAACCTCTTGTTTGATCTAACCCTTCTGCTATAAAATCTGCTGGGAATGTATTTTCAAATTCTTTTTTATTTTCAAATGGATAATGTTTTTGTGCATAAGGCATAGAGCCTGATTCAAACCAACAATCAAATACCTCTGTTACTCTTGTATATTCCTCACCATCATGTGTAAATTTTAAATCATCAATGTATTGTCTGTGTAAGTTGTCTATTTTTGAATTTGTTTTTTTCTCTAACTCTTTGATACTACCAAAAGTAAAAATATTATTATTTTTATCTTTCCAAATAGGTAAAGGAGTCCCCCAGAATCTATTTCTTGAAATAGCCCAATCTCTAGCATTTTCAAGCCATTTACCAAATCTTCCTTCTTTAATATTCTCTGGCACCCAATTAATTTCTTTATTAGAATTAATTACTTTTTCTTTAATTTTTTCAACAGACACGAACCATGTTTTTACAGCTTTATAAATAAGTGGGGTATCTGTTCTCCAACAAAAAGGATATCTATGTTTAATAGTAGAATGATGAAATACTTTATTTTCTTCTTTTAATCGTCTGATAATTGCTTTATCACAATCTTTTACTAACTTATTTTCATATTCTTTTATTTCAGAGGTAAATCTTCCAAAACTATCTACTGGACAAACTACATCTATATTTTCTTCTTTGCATGCATAAAAATCTACTTCTCCAAACGCTGGTGCTGTATGCACTATACCTGTTCCATCTTCTGTTGTAACAAAATCTGCTAAAATTACTTTATATGCATCTTTTTTTCTATCTAAAAAATAATCAAATAAAGGTTCGTATTTAATTCCTTTTAATTTCTCCCCTAAAAATTGATCTACTACTTCAAAATCTTCTTTAAAATAATTATCTAATCTATTTTTTGCTAAAATATAAAAATCATTTGTTTTTTTGTCTTTTACTTTTACATATTCAATATCATTTTTTACTGAGAGTGCTAAATTAGAAATAAGTGTCCAAGGAGTAGTTGTCCAAGCTAAAAAATATGTATTATTTTCATTTGCTAATTTGAATTTTACGCTAAGTGATGGATCATTAACTTCTTGATAATTTAAGTTAGCTTCAAAGTTAGAAATTGGAGTTCCTAGCTTTGTAGAAAAAGGCATTACTTTAAAACCTTCATAAACAAGTCCTAAATCATAAAGCTGTTTGAAAACATACCAAACAGACTCCATAAAATCTTTGTCCATTGTTTTATAAGCATTTTTAAAATCAACCCATCTACCAATTCTATTTACAGTCTTTTCCCATTCTTTTGTATATCTTAAAACTATTTTTTCACACTTTTCATTGAACTTTGCTATTCCATGTTTAGAAACAAATTCATGACCAGAAAGTTCCATTCCTTTTTCGATCTCATTTTCAACAGGAAGACCATGGCAATCCCATCCAAATCTTCTTGGAACATAGTATCCCTTCATAGTTTTATATCTTGGGATTACATCTTTAATAGTTCCAGCTAGTAAATGCCCGTAATGAGGAAGACCTGTAGCAAATGGAGGTCCATCATAAAAAGAGAAAAAATCACTATTTTTTCTATTTTCCAAAGATTTTAAAAAAATATCGTTTTTTTTCCAAAATTCTAATACTTTTTCTTCCCTTATTGAAAAACTATTCTTATCTATTTCGAACATTTTATCCTCTAAACCTTGAAATTATTCCTATCGTACACTATATTAGTAGTTTATTTCTACCTTTTTTAAAGGTGTAAATATTTTGAAAATTAAAAAAAATATGTTATAATACATATGGGGGTGCACAGGTTTCGACTGGAAAAATAGTGTGTTAGTGGCATGCAGAGGTTTATCGGTTGGCCTCTTAAAAAGCCGATAAAAAACATAAACGGCAAAGAAAACACTCTTGCTATGGCTGCATAAGACCTAACAGTTTTATGTGCTCGACGTATATAAGATCTGATCGAGAGTCTTGTAAGTACGTTGTTATATAATCTTGATGCGAATGGTATCTATTCTTACTAGATCTTAGATGCCATTTTTAAAATAAGATTTGGTAATCGATCCCTTTGTAGGGAGTCTTATACCAGGATCGATTTATATTTAAGACTCTAAGCATGTAGTCATTGATAATTACGTTTTTTTAGGACGAGAGTTCGATTCTCTCCACCTCCATTTATAACCTTTTAGCTACAAATGACTTGCGTTAAATTTTTTTGGTGTTTTTAATGAAAATTACGCAATTAGATAATTTTTTTATCAATTCATTAAAAGCCTTCTTTCTCGAGATAGGATACTTCATTTAAATGATTATTTTTTATCAGAAAAAACTAAATCAAGCAAATCACGAAATTCTTTTTCCTCTTTGCTTTTTCCTAGGGCATAATGACAGATTGACATGCTAAGTATTTTTCCCAAAACCTTCTCGAATTCCTTTTGCACAACTTTCATAAAATTCACTATTTGAGGGAGATATAACTTGTTTGTATTATAATGTTCCATATTAGCATCTGGGTGCATCGCTAAAACAAAGTTCATATGACTTATAAACGAATGTCTTTTTGATTGGATCTTTTTAAAAATATCGTTTTTTTCTAATGTATACCAAACAGATCCTTCTCTACAATTAAGAAAAAAAAATTTGAGACTCAAAACATCTTTTCTTTTATCAAAAAGCATGGAAATATTAAGATATAATCTGTCCCAAAATATTCTGATAAAATAATTAAAAATAGATAAATATTTCACGCCTTTATAATCATTTTCTTTTCCTTTAAAAAAGTTATAATAATGCTGTAAACATAATATATCTCTATTTATAAAAAAAAACATTTCTCCTATTTTTTCACCTTGTTTTTCAGGAGTTTCCTCTATTATCCATTTTAATTTTTTGATTCGTTTATTAATTAAAAATAAAAAATCTTGATATAAGCCAGTTTTAGATATTCTCATTTAATACTTTCTTTGTTTTCTAACTCTAGTTCAATTTCTTCTATACTTGGTAATGATCCCTTTAATTCATCAGGCAAAGATTCTATAATAGCTGTTTCATATTGAGATATACCAATAGGTTTATTGATATCTCGAAGTGCATATTCAGCAACAACCTTATTTTTTCCTTTGCAAAGCAAAAGTCCTATGGTTGGTTGATCATCTTTGTGTTTCATTATATCATCAACAGCTGACAAATAAAAATTCATTTTACCTGCAAATTCAGGCTTAAAATCTGTAGCTTTCAATTCTACAACAATAAAACATCTAAGCTTGTAATGATAAAATAATAAATCTATATAAAAGTCTTGATTTCCTACTTCTAAATGAATCTGTCTTCCTACAAAAGAAAAACCAGCTCCCAATTCGAGTAAAAATTTTTGAATATGATCTAGTAATCCTGATTCTAATTCTTGTTCATCGTATTCATCTCTTAAGGTTAAAAAATCAAACAAGTAAGGATCCTTCAGTGTTTGATTCGCTAAGTCTGATTGAGGAGATATAAGTGTATTTTGAAAATTATTAATCGCCTTACCTTCGCGCTTATGAAGATTGCTATCTAGCCAATGAAGTAAACTATTTCTGCTCCAACCATTTTCAATAGTTTTATTAGCATACCAAAGTCTTTCTTCAATAGTTTCAAGTTTCTGAAGTAAAAGGATATTATGTCCCCAAGGAATTTGGGCAACAGGCTGTTGCCTAATTTTAAAATCAGGATATGCCTTTGCAAAACACACCATATATTTGAGATTTCTGAAAGAAAATCCCTTCATATTTGGAAAAGTAGATTTTAAATCTTTTGCCAGTTTTTCAATCGTTTTAAATCCCCATCCATCACCTTTTTGTTTAAGATAAACTTTTGAGCCTATCTCCCAATAAAGAGTTATCATTTCTTTATTGACCGTCATGGCAGCTTTTAGCTGAGATGATAAAATTCTCTTCTTGATATCTTGAAATAACGCTTTATATTCCTTTGATATTATATTTTGTTTTGCATCAGATATAATTTGATCCATTTTTTTCCTTTTTTATAAAAATATAGCTAAAAAATGTATCACAAAAATTATTAATAAAAAAATAGTTTTATAAATTCATTATTTGAAAATTATTTACGCAATTTTTACGCACTAGACCAAATAAAACAGGATAAAAGCAACATGAACCAAATGATTTAAAGCTACCTTAAGACATTGAAGTTCTTAATGTTATTTAATCTACTTTTATCCAGTTTACTTATTAAATACAGAGTTCGATTCTCCCCACCTCCATTCATTTAAATCTTTAATTTTAAACATCTTGCAAAAAGATGTTTACAAAACCGTCTATTTAGTATACATTAACAGGTCAGATATATACAAAATTAAGGATTGTAAACATATGTGGCAGAAAATAGGGAACTTAGTTCAACAACCAACAGGTTATAAGGCTTTCATTCCATTTCCTTTCCCATTAAAAGAACCATTAATTCTTCAAGACAAATTACAAGCAAAACATGGGGAAGCAATGAGAATGATTGGCAAATTAGATGGGATTAGTCAGTTGTTACCTGATAAGGATTTTTTTCTCTTAATGTTCGTAAGAAAAGAAGCTGCCTCTTCAAGTCAAA
>JAAKFI010000038.1 GCA_011065125.1 Candidatus Anoxychlamydiales bacterium
TATACTTACTTTTTGGGGAACTAGATACATTAAGGTTGTTGGATATCAAGACAGAGCACCAATTGATTCATTAGCAGCTAGGGTTATAAAAATAGTTGAAAATAAAAAATTTGAATATACTGAGCAAGAACGTGAAAAAGGAATTTTGATCTCTAGAAACATTAATAAGCTTTATTCTGATAGTGATAAGCAAGTTGGTAATAGTAATATTTTAACAAGAATATTTTCTGCATTTATTGGTATTTATCATCGTTTATTAGATATTAATTCCATTCCTGGAAGTTTTAAATCGATTATTAGAAAACGTTGGGATGATGATAAATTTCATGATTCGGATGGCTTTAACAAAGTATTTAATTTTTACACAAAAAATCAATATTTTGAAAAATTTAATTCTAATCCAGATTTGATTAGCACTCAATTTTGGAGCGAAAATATTAAATTAGCATTTGATTATGATATTATTAGTGAAATTAGTGATAAAGCTAGTGCTGAGATAAAAGCTGAGCAAGAAGGACCTTTATAAAATATTTATAAATTATTCATTCTGTTTATCCCATATCAAAATATTGAAAAAGTTTTTAATATTTCAATTATACCATTTATACTATAATTAGAAATAACAAATAAAAGGAAGATAATATGAAATTAGAAACAGCTATAAGAAAAGCAGATTTCACTGATTTAGTTCAAATCACATCTAACACAACTCCTATACTTACTTTTTGGGGAACTAGATACATTAAGGTTGTTGGATATCAAGACAGAGCACCAATTGATTCATTAGCAGCTAGGGTTATAAAAATAGTTGAAAATAAAAATACTAATTTAAAATGAGTAGAAAAATCACTTAAAAAAAAGATTGGAAATTTCACTTAGGAATAACTTTCCTTATATTATCATTATTGTTTTTTTTATAATAATTTCTATTGTTTACTCTTTTTTCTTGTCATAAAAAAAAAGTTGTAAACCATCAAAATAAAAAATCTGAATATTTTTCACAACTCGAACAAGATAAATTTATAAACGAAAGTTTTTTTTAAAAATAAAAAAACACAAAGATAATTAAAGATTTCCTTTTTATCTCTGATAATTTTAAGAAATATCATTCAATAGATTTAAAAAGTTCTAAAGGCAATTTGTAATTTTTTGGAAGTATGGTAATTAAATATTTTTGTAATGATGCATTAGAATGTGTTTTTTCTGCATTTCTAAAAGCTTCACTAAGTTCTATAGTAGCATCCATAATCCTATCTAATATTTTACTTCCTGTAATTAAACTTTCATCTTTATTAGCAATTGCCATTAGTTCTACTTCATAATATCCTAAAGCACAGTTTTCTAAATTTATGATTGATGGAGTTCTTTGAATACTCATTTTTATTACCTTTTTATTTTTCCATCTTTTGTTTGATGCTTTCTAATCGAAGCCATATGTTTTCCTTTTTTAGAGTTATAAACAATATCATTTTTAAGACAAAAAACACAAGCATATGATTATTAATCAATTGTTATTTTAGTATTAAAAGTTTTAAGATAAGATATTTAAAAACAATCATCTTTCTCAATGCCACACTCTCAACACACTTTTGATTCAAATTTGTTAAATTTTCGCATTTATATTTTATAAATTTGGTTATTTATTTTTATTTAGTGTTGTGAGCTATTGGGGCAAAATTGTGGCAAAACAAAAAAAAGGCAGTTAGTGTATTTTACCTAACTGCCCTATTTTCATTGAGAACTCCGAGTGTAGGATTTGAACCTACGACCAATTGATTAACAGTCAATATAAATATAATAAATAACAATACTAAGTAACATATAATAATTTTTTATCTAAATAATACAAATCAAAGCCTTGATCTTCAGATTCTTTAATTTGGTCTGCACTAATATTTAACGTTACTCTTCTTCCAGTTTTAGGAGTTGGGTCATTTACTAACTTTTTAAACTTTTCCAGATCTTTAGCTCTTATTATTTGTGCATCTTCCTTTAGCAAAGTTGCTTCTTTCTTTTTCAAAGCTTTTTCTAATTAATAAGTTTATTTTTTTTTAAATAATTATTACTACTCATTGTTAATTCAAAAGAATAATAATATTTTTTTTACATATAAACCTCAATAATAACACCTTGATCTTTTTAATGCTTAATGTTAAAGTTTTGAACTTTAAAAGAAGGTATGTCATGGCAGTTGCTACAAATTTACATCATATAAACGTTTTAGAACCATCTGCAATCGATCGTAAAAAATTTATAGAACAAACAAGCAAAATCGAACTCATTTCTAAAAAAATAAATGATTGTGTTATTACTTCTGAAAGATTACTAAATTTAGCCCATTATTTGGCATTAGCTTTAGGGGGCAGTTTTGGCTTTAGCTGTGGAGCTGGATTAATATCAACTTTACCATTTGCTATTTTTAGTTCTGCAGTAATAATAGGAATATCTTTTACATCTTTAATATTAAGAGATATAAAAATAAATAAAACATTTACTTATTTTTTAAATAGTTTTAAAAATTTACCTAATCAATCAAAATTATCAAAAAGAGCTAAAAGGGAATTTGAAATAATTTTTAATAAAAAAGTTGATATTGATGACACTTTAGATAATAAAAAAATGATAAAAGAATTAAAAAAAATGAATAATTATCAAAGACTAATGAGTATGAAAGTTATAAAAATTTGGATTGATTTTATGAAAAATTGCAATACACTTAATTTTCAAATGAATGCCATAGGTCCTGTCATCAAAGAAAAAATAACCCTAAGTGAAAATGATCTTTTACAATTTGTTTATTTTATACGTACACAGTCTAATAAAAAATCTTAATACCTTCTAAAATCATTTGTTTTTTTATTATTGTCTAGGATTTACTTAATCTCTTTTTCGGAAATAAATCAATCCCTTAAAGTAGAGACTATGAAAACAATCCAGATTTCATTGAAATCAGCACATTTATTTCAAGCTGAAGATTTGAATCGTTTATTAATTGGACTTTTTGCTTAACCCTCTCGGAAAACTTCCCATCTACTAGTCCACATCCATTCGAAATTAAAAATAGAATTCTATCCGAAACAACCTCAATTTGATATATATTATCATTAATAGTTTTAAAGAGAAGCTCTTCTTTTTCTCCATTAGAGAGATGATCTAGCGAAGGAGGTTTTTTCTTAGAATATTCTTCTATTAGTCTTTCTGCTTCTTCTTTTAAACTCTCTAATTTCTTGAACCCATCTTCTATACTTCTCGGAAATATTGCTAGAGGATTTGACATATCTAGCCTACTCCAATCAGGGACAAGCATTTCTCTATTGCATTTTTGAGCTTCCCTAAAAATCCTTTCTCCATTTAAACGAGCCTCCGAAGCGCCTAGCTTTTCTGAAATTTGTGCCAAACGAGCTTCAGCTTCCTTTATTGACTTCATCAACTGCTCATTCTTATTTACGCATAAAAAAGATTTTTCAACCAGATTCATCATTACTGACGCAGTACCCTCATCTTTTTGTAAATTACTTTTTCCTATACATACAATTTTGTGCCTAGACCAGTCTTTTTTTTGACAAGATGTACTGCAATAAATAGCTGATTTACACCTCGAACACCTCATAAGAGTTAAGTCTTTACTCTCATTTGGACAATCACCCCAGAAACAACGCCTCTGAGAAGCAAATACAGGTTTAGTCAAAATCCTCTCCTCAATCGATTAGAATAGAAAAAGCATAACATTTAACAATTGATTTTCCTAACAATTTTCTATTAAAAAATTTATTTTATGTCTGATAAAGTAAAATAAGCGCCACCATATCCATCATCTTTTAAAAGTACTTTAACTTCAAAAGTTTCAGTAGAATTAAAAAATACCCATTTTTGTTCTGCCCCATTATTTAATTCCTTGATTAATTCGATAAAGATAGAAAAATCACCTTTTGCTTTTAATTTATCAAAAGATTTTGATTCCATTGCATAAAGAGCAGGACTTTTGAGAATATCATAAAATCTATTTTCGAGAATTAAAAAAAATCACAAAATTAACTTAAAAAAATCTTTGTTATCAATATAAAAAAAGCCTCTCTGAATTTGAGAGGCTTATAAACTCCGAGTGTAGGATTTGAACCTACGACCAATTGATTAACAGTCAACTGCTCTACCGCTGAGCTAACTCGGAAAAAAAGTATTTTTAATATATCTCAATTTATGATTTAAATCAAATCAAAGTTATTGATAAACTTTAAAAAAATAAATTATGTAAATAATGGATACAATTTCAGGCTTTATAGACTCTATAATATATGTAAATAATGATAATGGATTTACAATAGCTAAATTTCAGGAAAATGAAAAAAAAGATTTTACAACGATTACTGGATATATGCCCTCAGTTCAATTGGGAGAAAGCTTAAAACTTACAGGCGAATGGAAAACCCACCCGAAATTTGGAAGGCAATTTAATGTAACAGAGTTCAATGTTACAACTCCAAATAGTATAATAGGGATCCAAAAATATTTAGAATCTGGACTTATTAAAGGAATCGGTCCCATTTACGCAGAAAAAATAGTTCAAAAGTTTGGAGTTGATACTTTAGAAATTATAGATGAAAGTCCTTCTAGACTTTTAGAAGTTAACGGAATTGGGAAAAAAAGAGTAAAGCAAATTATAGATTGTTGGGATATCCAAAGAGTTATTAGAGATATAATTATTTTTTTAAGATCTAATAATATAAGTTCATCTTTTGCTCAAAGAATCTATAAAATATACGGCGATCATACCATCTCAAAAATAAAAGAAAACCCCTTCAGACTTGCAAAAGATATAACAGGTATTGGTTTTAAAATAGCTGATAATTTAGCAAATAGCCTAGGATTTGAAAAAACATCCGCTATTAGAATACAATCTGGTATTGAATATGTTTTATATGAATTAACTAATCAAGGACATACCTGCTATCCCAAAGAAGAATTTGTTAATATTGCTGAAAAAATTTTAGAAGTAGATTTTAGTTTGATTGAAAAAGAAATTAATTCTTTAATTTTAAAATCAGAGCTTATTCAAGATAAAAAAGTCCATAATGGTTCACTTTGCGATTTTATATGGCTACTTTCTTTTTATAATTTTGAAAAAAATATTGCTTTAGAACTTAATAGATTACTTTCATACCCTAAAAAAACAAGAGATATAAAAATAGATAAAGCAATTGATTGGACTGAAGAAAAATTAAACTTAGAGCTAGCTGAAAATCAAAAAATAGCTGTTAAAAAAGCTCTTTTAAACAAAGTTCATATAATTACGGGCGGCCCTGGTACTGGTAAGAGTACTATTACCAATGTAATTTTAAAAATATATGAACAAATAACTAAAAATATTACTCTTTGTGCTCCAACAGGTAGAGCTGCAAAAAGAATGTCTGAAATCACAGGAAAAAAAGCATCTACAATACATTCTTTACTAGAGTTTGATTTTATAAATGGTGGTTTTAAAAGAAATGAAAACGATCCAATAAAAACTGATCTTATCATAGTAGATGAAGCTTCTATGATAGACACTGTTTTAATGCATCATTTTTTAAAAGCTATCCCCTCTTATACAAAAGTAATTTTTGTAGGAGATATAGACCAACTTCCATCAGTTGGAGCTGGATATATTTTAAATGATCTTATAAACTCTGAGAAAATTCCTTTTTCTAAACTAACAGACATCTTTAGACAAGCTAAAAATTCGAATATAATTTTAAATGCACATAACATAAATAAAGGTGAATTTTTAGAAATTGATTTAGATGAAAATAGTGATTTTAAATTTTATCCTATTGAAGATCCTGAAAATATTGCTAAAAAAATTATATATTTAGTAGATAAAGAACTTAAAAATAAACATTTTGACCCGTTCAATGATGTTCAAGTAATAGCACCTATGAAAAAAGGAATTATTGGTATTGAAAACCTAAATACCTTAATGCAAAACACTCTAAACCCATCTTCTAAACCACTTTATCGTGCAGGAAAAAGGTTCCATGAAAGAGATAAAGTAATGCAGATGAGAAATAATTATAACAAAGATGTTTATAATGGTGATATTGGTAGGATTATAAAAATCAATACTATAGATCAAGAAGTTGTAATAAAGTTTGATGGAAAAATAGTAACATATGACTTTTCAGATTTAGATGAAATAGCTTTAGCTTACGCAGTATCAGTGCATAAATATCAAGGAAGTGAATGTCCCTGTATAATAATTCCTATCCATACAACTCACTATAAACTTCTATATAGAAATTTATTATATACAGCTGTTACTAGAGGGAAAAGGTTAGTTATTATTTTAGGAACAAAAAAAGCTATTTCTATTGCTATAAACAATACTGAAGTTTTAAAAAGATTTACTGGTCTTGAAGATTCAATTAGAAAAATAAATTATAGAACTCATGAAATAAGTTTATTTGATGTTTAAAATATCTTAAGAAATTGCAAAATAGCACCCTAAAATATTTAAGATACAATTGATCCTTTTTCAACTTTTTCTAAAAAAGGTATCTCTAAATTTTTTACATCATCCCCAGCTGCTATTATCATCCCTTGTGATTCTATTCCCATAAGTTTTGTCGGTTTTAGATTTGCAAGTACTATTACTTTTTTTCCTATTAAATCATCTGGATTTATACTTTTTGCAATACCTGATACTATTTGTCTTTTTTCAAAACCAATATCTACAATAATTTTTAAAAGCTTATTACTCTTTTCTATTTTATGAGCTTCTTGTATATATCCCACTCTAAAATCCATTTTATCAAAATCTGGATATGTAATCTCATCTTTTAATGGCTCATAGCTTTTTTCTGGTAGATTTTTTTCTTCATTTGTATCTTTTAATTTATCAATTTCATCATCAATCATTTTTCCTTCTACCTTTTTAAAGATTAATTTTGGCTCTAAAATACTTTTATTGACATTAAGCTCAAGTTTTTTCACTTCTTGCCAATTTTGGTTGTTTAAATCATCATTAAAGCCTAATAATTTATAGATCTCGTTTGCAGATGTTGGAATTATTGGAAATGATATTAAACTAAGAGCTTTTATACATTTTAAACAAAGGTTTATTGTAGTATGAAGCTCATCTGTTTTATTTTCTTTTTTTAGGACCCAAGGTTTTTTAAAATCGAAATATATATTTCCCTTAGATGAAAGCTCCATTATTATTTGAGTTGCTTTTCTTAGCTTGTATGAAGAATATGCATTATTTGCTTCATCTATTAAATAATTGATATCATTTAAAAATTTTTTATCTTCATCTAAAAGTATTTTAGAATCTACAATTTTTTTATCTAAGTTATTTTTAATAAATACTAAAACTCTATTTACAAAATTACCAAGTTTTCCAACTAAATCAGAATTGCATTTTGATAAAAAGTCTTTAAACATAAAATCTGAATCATGATTTTCAGGAGCAATAGATGCTAAGTAATATCTAATTTGATCAGTCGAGAAATTTTTGAAAAAATCTTCTAAATCTATATACCAATTATCTGATTTTGAAAATTGTTTTCCTTCTAACATTAAAAATTCATTAGCTGGAATATCGTCTACTAATTTATATTCCTTATTTTGTCCCATTATCATAGCTGGAAAAAAAACAGAGTGGAATGGAATGTTATCTTTACCAATGAAATTTACAAGTTTCGTTTTCGGATCAAACCAATAATCCTTCCATTTATTTTCATCACCTATTTTTTTTGCCCATTCTTTAGTTGCTGAAATGTATCCTATTGGAGCATCAAACCAAACATATAATACTTTGCCTTTAGCTTCGTCTAGCGGGACAGGAATTCCCCATGTAGAGTCTCTTGTTATAGCTCTTGGTTTAAGATTGTTTATATATTCTTTTGAGAAGTTTAATACATTTTCTTTAAATGGTTTATCTTTTATCCATTTATTTAATTTATCTTTAAATTTATCAAATCTTAAATACCAATGAGTTGATGGTTTCAAAATAAGAGGTGAATTTGTGATTTTAGATCTTGGATTTTTTAAATCACTAGCTTCATAAGAAGCAGAGCATTTTTGACATTCATCCCCTCTTGCATTGTCATACCCACATTTAGGACATGTTCCAACTACGTATCTATCAGCTAAAAATGTATTTTCTTCTTTTGAAAAAAGATGATCTTCTACTTTTTTTTCAATGTAGCCATTGTTATATAAATCTAAAAAAAAATCTTGGGCTGTTTTAGTATGTCCAGACCAGGTAGTTCTTGAATAATTATCAAAAGATATATTTAACTTATCAAAAAGCTTTTTGTTTAAATTATGATATATATCAACGTGCTCTTGAGGAGTTCTTTTATTAATATCAGCGCTCATCGTGATAGCAACGCCATATTCATCAGAGCCGCAAATATATAAAACGTCATTTCCTTTTAATCTCTCGAATCTAGCGTATGCATCAGCTGGTAGATAAGCTCCAGCTATATGACCAAAATGAAGAGGTCCATTAGCATAAGGAAGAGCAGATGTGATGAGTATCTTTTCTTTCATTTCTTATGCTTTTTTCTCTACTATATTTGGAAGTTCTATCAACATATGTAAAACTTCTTTTAAAGTTACTTGCTCATCATTTACAATTTTATTTCGAGCATATTTAATACCAAAATTAGCAAGATCAAAATTATTTAAAAATTTATATTTTAATTTTTCATTAGTTAAATAATCATTTTCCAAAATTTACTCCGTTTTTTATTTTATTATCTTCTGCTATGAATATTGATTTCAATATTTCATATGCAATTTTTAAATCATCATTGATTATTAGATAATCATAATGTTTTATCTCTTTTAACTCTTCTTTTGCCCAAGATAGTCTTTTTTCAATTTCACTATCATTATTTTGTTGTCTTAGTTTTAATCTATTTTTTAACTCATCTATGCTAAGAGGTGCAATAAATATAAAAGTAGCATCGATTTTATTAATCAGTTTTTTAGCTCCTTGTGTATCTATCACTAAAACAACATGTTTTTTATTTATTAGATCTTTTTCTATAACTTTTTTAGAAGTTCCGTAGTAATTATCAAATACTGATGCATATTCTAAAAATTCTTTCTCTTTTATTTTCTTTTCAAACTCTTCTTTTGAAATATAAAAATAATCTAAATCTTTTTTTTCATTATTTCTTATCTCTCTTGTTGTAAAAGATACGCTCTCTATTACATTTGGGAATTCTTTAGTAAGCATTCTAACAAGTGTTGTTTTACCACTACCTGACGGCGCTGATACTACAAATAATCTACCCTTATTTAAATTGCCTATTAACTTTTGCATAATTACTCTATATTTTGCAGTTGCTCTTTTATTTTTTCTACTTCACTTTTTATTTCTATAATATGCTTTGAAATATTTAAAGATGCAGATTTTGAAGCTATTGTATTTATTTCTCTTAAAATCTCTTGAAGTAAAAAATCTAATTTTCTACCCATAGATTCTTTTTCATTAGATAGTTTTAAAAATTGAGACAAATGACTTTTTAATCTGATTATTTCTTCTGTAATATCTGTTTTTTCTGCAAATATAGCAACTTCTTTTAAAATTCTATCTTCATCTATATCTAAATTTGTAGATATCTCATCAATTCTTTTTTGTAGTTTATTTTTATAAATCTCTTTAACTTTTGGAGCTTCCTTCTCTACTACAGTTAATTCTTTTTGAATAATTAAAATTCTTTTTTCAATATCTTTTTGTAAATTTTGTCCTTCTTTTAATTGCATTGATATTAATTTATCTATCGCACTATCGAAAATTTCAAAAAAAAGTATTTTAAATTTTTCAAGATTATAAACTTTTTCCTGTTTGAAATTTTTAAGTTCATTTAGTAGAAATTCAATTGTTATATCTTCTTTTTTAAAGCCTATCTTAGTTGATAAGTCTTCCCAAGAAGTTTTTAAATTTTTTAATAATTTTTCATCAGGAACAAAATATGAAATGGACTCTTGTGATGGGAAAAAATCAAATCTTAAAAAAATTTGTCCTCTTTTAATTTTTTCTTCTATTTTTTTTCTTATTTCATTTTCAAATGTTGTAAACTCTTTAGGAAGGATAATTTTAGATTCAAAAAATCTTTTGTTGATGCAGCTAATTTCTAAAGACAAACTTCCCAATTGAGAAACTTTTTTTTCTTTAGAAAAACCTGTCATGCTTTTTAACATCTTATTTCCTTTGATTATATGGAAATTATATCTTTGATTTTTATCAAAGTCAAGAAGTGGTTCTTTTAAAAATTTAAAAAATAAAACTTTAATTATTTTTTCAATAAAAATATTTTTTTATATTACATAAAAATTTTAAATCTATTACATTAATAATACAAACTGCTTATAATTACTTTGGTTAATTGTTTTAAATTATTTTTTATAATTTATATACCTATTATTTTTTTTAAATTTCTTATATTAGAGAAATCCTTTATAATGTATCTCAATTTATAAAATTAAATTTATGAGGCATTAAATGAGCACTGTTAATAAAAGTGTTGATAAAGATAGGTATTATAAAAAAACTAGGTTCGCTCTTTATTTATCAAATGTAATCAAAGAACCGCTGTTTTGCATGTATAACATTACTCCTTTTATATTAAGAACACAGTTTGTAGCGTCTTCTTTTATCTTAGCTGTTTTAACATCCCTAAGACCAGGCTTTACTTTTGTTGCTTATTTTTGGGGTAATAGCGCTAAGGGAGGTTCTAAAAATCTAAGAAGAAGCATCCTACTTTCTTCTTTCCTATCCTGCATACTTTTTTTATTTATTCCCTTTTTTAATAGTATGTGGCTTGTAATTATAAGCTCAGCTTTTTATATGATCTTTCATAGAGCGTCAATTCCAGCTTGGATGGAAACTTTAAAGTTAAATATTGAAAAAGAAAAAAGAGCAAAACTTTTTGCAAATGCATCATCACTTGCTTTTTTTATTGGAGTTCTTTTATCTTTTAAATTTAGTCCTTTGTTAAAAAATAATGCAGAATTATATAAATATTTTTATTTTTTTTCAGGACTAATTGGTCTTTTAAATTTATGGGTACTTGCTAAAGTACCTATAAATGCAAAAGTAGAATATGTAAAACCAACTCCTTTTTCCTTTAAAGAAAAAGTAGTTGATCCTTTAAAAGAAAGTTATAATCTTTTAAAAACCAGAAAAGATTTTTTAAGATTTCATATAGGCTACACATTTGCAGGAGCTGGTATTTTATTAATACATCCAATACTTCCTATTTACTTTAGTAATTTAAATATTAACCTAGCTCAACTAACTACTGCTCTTTTAGTTTTTAAAAGTTTAGGTAGCATTGTATCTTCTCCCATTTGGGGTAGAGCTCTCGCTAAAAAATCTATTATGAAACTTTCTTTTCATATGTGTGTAATTGTTACTTTATCTTTTATGATTTTATTTTTTACTAAATTTCATATTTATTTCTTATATCTATCATTTTTCTTATATGGTATTAGCATTGCGGGATCTCACGTATTATGGTCACTATCTGGACCTGTTTTTTCTAAAAAAGACTCTAGCTTACATTACAGTTCTCTCAACTTTTTTATTCTTTCTTTAAGAGGAATTGTAGCTCCTTTTTTAGGCAGCTTACTTACTGTTATTTTATCACCTTCCTGGGTGATTGCAATTGGCGCTTTTTCTTGCATGTATGGTGGTTTAATTATGCTATTATACAAAGAAAAACAAGAAGTTTTGGCAACTTAACTATTGCAAGCAAATGAAATAATTATCTATCCTGAAAATAAAAGTTTTAGGATAGATAATGGCTTTATATAAAACACACATAAAATTTAACATATTTTTTCTTCCTCTTATTTTAATCGGTATACTATTTTTTTTTAAAGTAAGCATCCTCCATTTAATTGTATTTAGCTTAGCTTTTTTATATTCTACTCTATTCATGAATCCAGACTTAGATGTAGCTAATCAAATTAAATTATTTTCAATAAGAGGAATGTTTACTCTTCCTTTTAGATTCTATTCTGTTTTTTTTAGGCATAGAGGTCTTTCTCATAATGTTTTACTTGGAAGCATTACAAGAATACTTTGGCTTATAGGATTTTTATATTTAATTTTTTATTTTATTGATAAACCAATAATTAATAAAAAATCACTTGTTAAGCTTCTAAAAAATTCTTATTTTATATATGGAATGTTTGGAATAATTTTAGCAGATTTTTGCCATCTAATCTTAGATTATAAGAAAAAATAAATATTGCTTTAATCAAAATAGCATTTTTACAGGCCCAAAAGATTTTCTGTGTATTTCACAAGGACCATGCTCTATTAAAGCTTTTCTATGTTTTGAAGTTCCGTACCCTTTATGCGATAAAAAATCATACATTGGAAATTTATCATGGTACTCTTGCATAATTCTATCTCTTGTAACTTTTGCTATAATAGATGCTGCTGCAATAGATATTGAAAGAGCATCTCCACCTATAATTGCTTTAAATGGAGTTGAGACTACAGGATGTTTTCTTCCATCAAATAATAGAAATTCAGGATTAATAGACAGTCCTAAAACTGCTTTTTTCATAGCAAGTAAAGATGCCTGATGGATATTTATTTGATCTATTATATTTACATCTATAATAGAAATTGAGTAAATCACATCTTTATGATTAATTAACTCTTCATAAATTTTTAATCTCTTTTCCTCTGGAATCTTTTTAGAATCATTTATTCCATCAATATAAAGAGATTTTGGAAGAATACAAGCACAAGATACTACAGGGCCTGCTAGGGGGCCAATACCGACTTCATCAACGCCCGCTATTACATTATGGCCTAAAGCTCTGATCTCTTTTTCTATTTTATGTAACTTTTTAATTCTATTTCTCTCTTTGGGAGTAAGTCTTTCTTTTTTTTCCAATTTTTGAGTACCTTAAATTGCTTTAGCCTATAACTTATATATAACTAATTTAATTTAAGAAACAAGATTTTTAAAAGATTTTTTTTGAAAAAAAAAAAACTAGATAGCAAAAATACTATTTATTTTTTTTATTTTATTAAAAATAAATTATTATTCTTTATTTTTTTTTGGTTTTTTTTCTTTTTTTTTTTTTTTTTTTGTTTTAGTTTATGTATTTTTTTTTATTTTTTTTTTTTTTTCTTTTTTTTTATTTTTTTTTTTTGTTTTTTTTAT
>JAAKFI010000039.1 GCA_011065125.1 Candidatus Anoxychlamydiales bacterium
ATTATTTAAATATTTTTTAGATATAATTTTATTTTTATTAATTATATTTAATCTACAGCAATAGCAAATCCTCAAAATTTAATTGTTACATCAGGCTTTGCAACTCTTCAAAATATAGATGCGAATACACTAAATCTTATAACTTCAGATAAATCTGTTTTAAATTGGCAAAGTTTTTCAATAAATGCAAATGAAACTACTAATTTTATAATGCCAAATGCATCTTCCGTAGCTTTAAATAAAGTACTTGGACAAGATATTTCATCGCTAATGGGTACATTAAATGCTAATGGTAAAATCGTTTTAATAAATTCAAATGGAATATTAATAGGAAATGAAGCTTATATAAGTACCGCTTCTTTTATTGGATCTACTTTTGATGTAATATCTCAGGATATTTTGGATAATAATGAATGTATATTTAAAGGTGATTCAAAAGCAAGCATAGAAAATCTAGGAACTATAACTGCCACTTCAGGTGATGTTTTTTTAATAGGATATCAACTAAAGAATTTAGGAAAAGTAAAAGCAGAAAATGGAACGATCGGAATTGGAATTGGAAAAGAAATACTTTTAAAACCAAAGTCTCAAGAAAAAATATTTATCAAAGCTCAAAAGGCAGATAAAGACATTGAAACAGGCATTGAAAATAATGGAGAAATGACAGCTGCTCAAATTGAGATAAAAGCAGATGGTAATCCCTACACACTTGCTATTAAAAATAGCAAAAAAATAGATGCATTGGGCACTAAAACAATTGATGGAAAAGTGTTTTTAGTAGCAGAGAATGGCAGAAATGAAAATCATGGCGAAATAAAAGCTAAAAATTTTGATGGTACTGGTGGAAAAGTTAGACTTCTTGGAAAAGAAATTGGTCTTACAGGATCTGTAGATGTATCTTCATCTAACGAAAAAAATGCTGGAAAAGTATTATTTGGAGGAGATTATCAAGGAACAAATCCAGATATAATTAATGCTAAATCTATTTTTATGGGAGAAGATGCCATAATTAATGCTAGTGCAAATGAAATTGGAAATGGCGGAAAAGTAATTCTTTGGTCAGATGAAGTAACTCAGTTTTTTGGAACTATCCATGTAAATGCTGGTGAATTTAAAGGCGATGGTGGATTTGTAGAGGTTTCATCTAAAGATTATTTAAATGTTCAAGGAATGATTTATGCCAAAGCACCAAATGGCATAAAGGGAAATATTCTTTTTGATCCTACCAATGTGTTTATTACCAACCAACCTGATAATAATATTGAGAAAAGCGCTCCTCCAAATATTGTATATACTGTTACACCTGATACTTCAGCTGTATCCTTTATAGATTATACTGTTTTGAATAATTTGCTTAATCAACCATATGATATTACGATAAGTACAACGTCTAAGGGTCCAAGCGATGGAAATCTTAGAGTAAATATGCCATTAAATATTACCAATGCCTCGCTTACTTTAAAAGCTGATAAAGAAATAATTATAGGAAATATTATTGATCAAAAAGAATTTGGAACAGGATTATCTTTAAAAGCCCCTACTGTTACAATTATTTCAGATAGCTTTGAATCTGCCATAAAAAATTCTTCTATTTTTGGCAATATACAAATTGAAGCAAATGTTTTAAATATTACTGCGGGAGGAGGCGTTGACGACGCATATATCGGCTTAAGTGAAGAACCCTTATTTCTTTCCCCTTTTGATATTAATATTAATATCACATCCACCAGCGGTGCAAAAGCATATATTACTTCTACGAAAAACTTTGAAATTCCTGCTGGTAATCTTACAATTACTTCTAATGGAAAAGATGCATATATTGAATCCTCGTTAAATATAGACTTACTTGTGGATCACTTAAATATTAATAATTCTTCTACTGGAAATGCTTATGTTCAATCAACCAATGGGAATATATCTGTAACTTCTGGAACTCAAAATGTCAATTTATCTACACAGTCTGCTTCAACTGGAACATCTTATATTAAAACTCTTGGAACAAATAAAACTATTAATTTAGAAACAGATACATTTAATTTATCCTCATCAAATGCTTCAAGCAAATCTTATATTGCAACTAATAATGGATCTATTAATATCATAACAGGTGGATCAAACACTTCTTATTTAAATTCGTCAACATCTCATCTTGGTGAATCATATATAGCTATTAATGAAACAGTAAATAATCCAAGTAATAAATTAAAAATCTCCTCTGGACCATTGTATTTAGGCCCTAATTCTCATATTAGATCTGTAAATAGTGGGAATATTGAGATCCGTACTCAAGGAGATCTTACACTTGATGCAATTGCTGGTAGCAATACAACAGATATTACTGTAGGTGCAACAGTTGGAACAATAGGCACTTTAACAATTGATACCACAACTCATTCTATTAATTTAAATTCCACTGTAGGGAAAGCTATTTTAACAAATAATCCGGGAACTGCATTAAAAGGTTCCATTTTTAATATATCAGGAAAAAATCTTACATTAACTGCAGGCGCAAGCGATGTTGAAATTTTTACAAATGATGATATAAATTTGGATTTAACCGGGAATTTCACACTACAAGCTTCTAATACTAAATTAGCACATTTGATAAGTTTTGGTGATATAATTAATTTTTTACATGTGAAAGATATAAACATTTTAGGAACTTCAATTATTTCTGAAATTGGAGCTGGTAGATTAACTATCAATTCTTCAGGTTCTTTAACTATGTCAAGATTATCTGAAATATCTACAGCGAGCGATATAAATATTTCAATGCATGGCGATTTAAATCTAACTGCTGGAAGCGGATCAGAAGAAGCCGATATTTTTACTACTGGTGGAAATATTATCATTAACAATCAAGGGGGTAGTGTAAATTTAACAGGTGGCTCAAATGTTAATGCCTTTGCAACTATTGGAGGAACAAGTTCAGGTGGTAATAATTTAGTATCTATTACTACTTCTAATAGCCTTAATTTAATATCTAGCACAGGCCATACTTCCATTGAATCCCAAAATGGATATATAGAAGTTTTTGCAGGAAATAACATTACTGCAAACGCCAATAGTCGCTTTTTAGCAAATTCTTATATAAATTTAGTAGTTGATAATAACGATCCATCTTTTCCAAATTATGGCAATGGTAAATTTGTATTCCCTCAAAGTGGCGTTACATTTACAACAGGAGCAAATCAATTAGTTTCTTTGTACTCTTCATTCCAAAGTCTAAATGAAGTGCCAAATGGAACAACAATTAACGGAAACATTTTCAATAAAGGTGAAGTTGATAAAGATACTCCAACTGAACAATGGGGTGAATTTGGTATATATTATCCAAGTATAGGGACACCTCCTTTTGGCCCTGGATTTATTTTTTATTATAAAGTTAATAATAATCCTGGAGGAAATATCTCTCATTTTTTAGCTTATGAAAATGAAATAAATGAAGCACTCAGTGAAATGTTTTATAGACTAAGAAGATATACACCTATCATTTTAAGTCCTCTCGAAACACCTAGAGAAAAATATATAGTTAATAATGAAATGTACACATTTTGTTATAAAAATCAAATGACTGATGATGAAAAAGCAATAGAAAAAATGAAAATGGATGAAGAAAAACAAAAGTTAATGGATAAAGAATCACAAGAAGATAAGCATCACATAAGAAATGCCTTTGAATATTTATTCGAAAAGATCAAAAAGTTTTTTAGCAATTAATTATTCAATATAATTATTTTTATAAGGCTTAATTGGAATTATTATCCATGCAATTATGTAGCCTATAAAAAGTGGAGCTACTGCTGTAATAAAAAATAAAACTATAAAAATTAATCTAATTATATTTGCATCAATATCAAAATATGATGCGATTCCTCCTAAAACTCCCGCTATAACTTTTTTCGTTGGGCTTCTATATAATTTGGGGTATTTTTTTGCTATGTTGGATCTTGGTTCTATTGGAATAATTAATGCAGCGACACCATAAACTATTACCATAGGTATTATTGCTGTTAAAATAGCTATAAAAATAAAAAAGAGCCTTATTATAGTTGGATCTATGGAAAAATAATTTCCAATACCCGAGCAAACCCCTAAAAATTTTTTATTGTTATTTGATCTGTAAAGTTTTTTCATTTTTTTAGCCTATTTTAATATTTTTAAAAATCAAATAAATTAGAAAAAGACTGCCCTTTATTTGATCTTTTAATAGCCTCCGCGATAAGTGGAGAATTGATATTTGTTTTAACTCCTTTGCAGCTATTACAAGGGTGCCTGCAGTATCACAAATGTCATCCACTATTAATACAATTAGCTACTTTTTCAAAAAGATAAGGATTAGAGTTTCCTGTAATTAATTTAAACTTACTATAGTTAATGCCTTCTTGATCATAATCAAATTGTTTTGCGTAAAATATAATTGGTAAAAATAATAAAATCAAAAATGCTTTTTTCATATATCCCCTTTTATTAATCTATACATACTCCATGATCATATGTTGAAATGGTAATTTCACCATCTTTGTCATATTTTTTTTTCTCCCCATGAAGTTTGTCATTAATAAAGTTTTGTTCTAAACAAATAGATCCATCATCATAAAATTTATTTACTTTTCCAGATCTCATGCCGTTTATATAACTTCCTTCATAAATTACATTTCCCTTCTCATTATATGATATTAACCTGCCGTGAAGTGTATCATTTATATAATTTGATACTGATGCTATTGATCCCTTTTTATGATATGTTTTTTCTTCCCCTTGTTTTTGATCATTTATGAACTTTACGATTTTATATATTTGACCGTTTGGAAAAAATTGTTTAGCTAATCCATTTTTTTGATCATTTTTATATTCAATTTCCATATGGATTTTACCACTTGGAGCATAAAGATAAGCAAGACCTTCTTTTTTATTATCTTTATAATTTTGTTCCATTGCTTTTTCTCCATTTTCCATATATTCAATATAAGGTCCGTCAAATTTATCATTTAAATAATTCGCTGTTAAAAGAAGTGTTTTATTACTATCTTTTTTATTTAAGAAAACTTTAAATTCTCCATTTTTTCTGTTATTCTTAAAAGAATATATAAGCTCTTTACCCTCTGGCATTGCTTGAAAATATTCATTTTCTAATTTACCTTTTACATAAAATGCTTTTTCTAAGAGATTTTCTTCTTGATCATATAAGGCTTTTTCTCCATCAAAAATACCATGATCATAACTTAAAACTGATTCTAATTTACCGTTTGAATGGAATGTTTTCTGAGCTCCGTGTAACTTAAATTCATCATCATAAAAAAAATCTTTTTTAATTTGTCTTTCTTTCTTTGTTAGAGTTTTAGGAAAATATTCTATTTGCTCTCCTATTGGTTTTCCATCTTTAAAATTTTGTTTAAAAGCTATAGCTCCATCTTCAAAATAGCCTGTAGATTCATTTTCAATTTTATCATCTTTAAAAATAGCTCTTTTTTCAATTTGACCATTTTGGTAATACCATAAAGCTACATTTTCTTTTTTTCCTTTATTAAAAGTTATTTTTTCTTTTATTTTGTCTTTGGAATAGTAAATAATTAAATCTCCATCTAATCCATCATCAAGATAATTTGCTGTAAAAGCAAGATCTCCATTTTCATGAAATTCTTTATGAGAACCCTGTTTTTTACCATTGTTGAATTCAATAGATACTTTTAAATTATTATTTTCATACCATTCTTTTTGCAGACCATCTGGATTATCATTTATAAAATTTCCCTCAAATTTAAAAGAACCATTTTCATAATATTGATATAATTTACCGTTTTTTAATCCGTCTTTTAATGATATTTTTTTTGCTAAAATACCATTTTCATAGCACTCTTTATATAATCCATCTTTTTTGTCATTTTTATAGTTTGATTCTACTTTTAATTGAGATGATTCAAAATATTCTTTTTGTAACCCTTCTAATTTCCCTTCATTGTAATTAAAATCTATTTTTAAATTTCCATTAGCAAACCACTCTTTATAAGAACCTTGAAGTTTATTATTTTTTATAAAATGATGTTTGATTTGTTTTGCATTTTCATCATACTCATCTATTGGTTTTAATAGATTTGATTTTCTATCAAATTCAGCTGTATAAAAAAGTTGGCCATTTTCATGATATTTGTAATGTTTATTGATAGGATTTCCATTTTTATATTCTCCATGACCTATTTTTGTTCCTTCTTTTGAAAAAAATTCTTCTTTCCCATTTTTATTACCATTTTCAAAAAAAGCTTTATATGCAATTTTTCCGTTTGAATGATATTTTACATGAGTTCCTACAGGTTTATTATCTTCAAAATTTAAAGCTTCTATAATTTTATGATTATCATCATACACTATTAAAGCAGGCGATTTTTTGTCCCCATGTAAGTTGTTATTGAAATATCTTTTTTCAGCTTTAATAGCTCCACTTTCATACCATTCTATAACTTTGCCATGAAGCTGACCCTCTTTGTATTTAAATTTTGCAGCTTTATTAGAATTAGGATAATAATAAAAATATCCACCAGCTAATTTACCATTTTCGTATTGACCTTCTTCTTTTACAGCTCCATCTTCATAATAAAATGTAACTAAACCATTTAATTTATTTTTTTTGTAATTCAATATGCTTTTAACTTTATTATCTAAATAAAAGATTTTTTTTTCCTTTTCTAATAATCCATTTTCAAAATAAGAGATTGATGAAACATGACCGTTATTATGAAAATCTACGCAAACACCAGATGGAACAACTACTGAATTAAAAAATTTATATCCTTCAGAATTTTCTTTTACTACTCCTAAATCTACTTCTTGTTTGATAGATCCGTTTTCATAAAAAGAAATTTGCTTAACAGGCACTTCATTTAAATCAGTTGGAGTAAAATAAATAATAGCTTCAGGATTACCATTAGGATATGTTTTTATGCTATCTGCTCTCCAATTAGGTTCCTTTTGTTTTAAATAATATTCATTTTTTTCATTTGCAAAGATATTCATAGTTATGAAAATTAAAAAAATAGATAAACAAAATTTTTTCATTTCTTTAGCTCCATTATTTTTTTTATCAAGAGTAGCTAAAATTATACTTTTCTACAAGCGAAGCTCTATAATTTTATTTCTTTTTCTTTATTGGTTTTTTTTTGAACAATCATTATGTTTCCTTTAGGAAAATAATAACCAGAAGAAGTAAATGTTATAAGTAATTTATCATCATAACGTTTATTAAAAGAAAAATTTAAATTTTTAAATTTTTCTTCCAAATTTCTTATGTTATGAAAAAACGGTGTGTTTTCATAGGAACTAATTTTAATAGTCAAAGAATTTTCATCTTGAAAAAAAGTTGCTACAACATCCGATTTATGTATACTTGCAATTTTTTTTGAAAAATCAATATAAGAAGTTATTTTTTTGACATTTGAATCAAATTTATAATCCTCTACTGCTTTTTTTACATTAATTGATACCAAAACTAAAAAAATTGATACCAAAGTAATAGAAATTAATATTTCTATAAGGAAAAAATATTTTTTAGAAATAATCTTGATTATCTTCATTTCGATTATTCTTTTTATCTATTTGCTCTATTTTTTTAGACCTAACACTAATATCAAAACTGCCTTTTTTAGTTATCATAAATGGTTCATTCCAACCATCTTTTAAAAGACTTTCTACATTTTTTGCAAGATTCGATTTTTCTAAATATTTTCTGGGATCATTAACAACAACATCAATATCTTCTCCTTTTGCCACTTCTAATAATAAAAGATCTTTGACTTGGCTTTGAGCTTGTCTTGTTTTAAATATTTTACCTTTTTCTAAGCTGCCTTTCATATTATATCCAACCACTGATGTAATAATTCCAATTAATAAAATAACTATCATTATTTCTAGCAATGTCATAAATCTTTTTTTAATTTTCATATAAACTCCAAATTTTTTAATCCCCAATAAATGAACTTATATCAGTTAGAGGAAGAAGAACAGATAGAATAACAAATCCTATAATAAATCCCAATATTACTAATATTATTGGCTGCAATAATGTAGTTAATGTAGTTAATTTTCGATCAATTTCTTCTTCATAAATACTAGAAATACTAAAAAGCATCTCCTCTAATTTACCAGATTTTTCTGATAGTTTTATCATTTTGGGAACCATTGAGGGTATGATTTTAATCTCTTCTAAAACACTGCTTAAACTATATCCTTTTTCTATTAAATTTTTTGAAGTCTTTAATTTTTCTTTGAGTTTCGGATATAAAATTGTATTAATTGATAAATTATAAGCTTCTATATATGAGACGCCTCCATATAAAAGAGCTCCAAATGTCTTGCAAAATCTTTCAATAAAAATTTTAATCATAAATTTTTTTAATATTGGTAGGCTCATTATAAAATTAAATATTTTTTTCCTTATAAATTTGAAGATAAGCAAAGATGAAATTAAAATTTTAATAAAGAAAAAGAAAAAGAAAAAAAATGTTTTATTATAATAAAAAAAATTGCTAATGGCTAAAATGAATTTTGTAAAAGGATGAACGGATCTTTGGTCAAATAAATCAGAAAGTGATGGGATTATATAAAAAAATAATACTGTTAAAACTATAAAACAAAAACTTAAAAGAAGAGATGGATAGGTAAAGGAAGATATTATTTTTTTTTTAATTTTTATTTCTTTTTCTAAAAGCTTTATCATCTCTTCTAATGAATATTCGAGTTTCCCTATTTTTTCTGAAGCTTTAATTATAGATATATATATTTCATCAAAATTTTTTTTATGATTTAACAAAGCTTGGGATAAATAAAGTCCTTTTTTAATACTTTGCAAAAGATCTAAAGTTATATACCTTAATTTCTTAGAAGAATTTTTCGAAAGTATTATCAAAGCTTCATATAAAGGAATAGATGCTTTTAAAAGTCTTAGAAGATCTTTGGTGAAATTTAAGATTTCTTTTTTACTAAGCTGCGGATAACGAGATGTATTTTTTTTTAAACTTAAAATTTTTAAATCATCTTTAAATAAAAAAAATTTAGCTTCATTTATATCATTTGCAAAAATTACATCTTTTGAAATTTTGCCGTTTTTCATTATTGCTTTATATTCAAATATTGCCATATTTTAAATTTTTAAGAATTTTTACAAATCCTTAAAACCTCACCTATACTTGTAATTCCATCTTTTGCAAGATCAAGTCCATACGACTTAAGATCTATAAAATCTTTATCTAATGTTTCTTTAATAGCTTCAGAATCTAAATTTTTTAAAATTTGTTTTTTGATTTTTGGATTCATTTTCATTATTTCATAAATACCCGTTCTACCTAAATATCCCGTTTGAAAACAATGCTCGCATCCCTTTGGCTTATAAAGAATTTCAACATCCATATTTAAAATTTTAAGTTCCTCTTTAGTAGGGGAATAACTTTTTTTACAATGAGAACAAAGTTTTCTAACCAACCTTTGAGCAATTATCCCTATTATTGATGATGAAATTAAATATGATTCTATATTCATATCAGACAGTCTCACAATTGCCGAGGGTGCATCATTGGTATGAAGAGTAGATAAAACTAAATGACCTGTTAAAGATGATTGAATCGCAATTTGAGCAGTTTCACTATCCCTAATTTCTCCTATCATAATTACGTCAGGATCTTGTCTTAAAATATGACGTAACCCTTTTGAAAAAGTTAGATTGATTTTTGGGTTTATAGATATTTGAGCAATATTATTTAATTTGAATTCTACGGGATCTTCAATTGTCATAATATTTAATGTTGATGAATTAAGATCTGAAATAGCGCTATATAAAGTTGTTGTTTTCCCACTTCCAGTAGGTCCCGTTACCAAAATGATCCCTTCTGAAAAAGAAATCATCTCTTTTATTAATTTATATACTTTTTCTTTTATTGATAAATTTTCAAGACCAAGTATTATGTTTTTTTTATCTAAAATTCTAAGAACTATTCTTTCCCCAAATGTAGTAGGTATAGTAGATAATCTAAAATCAATTTCTCTTTTATTAATTAATAATTTTATTCTTCCATCTTGTGGTAATCTTGTCTCAGCAATATCTAATTTTGACATTACTTTTAATCTTGTAATAATTTGATTAGAATAACTACTTAAAGTAGAAGATCTTTTTTGTAATATGCCATCAATTCTAAATCTTATTAATAAATTATCATCAAAAGGTTCAAAATGAATATCAGAAGCTTTTTGGGAAATTGCATCCAAAATTGTAGAATTTAAAAATTTGATAGCTTCATTTTCTTCGTTTTCTAAAAGATCATAGCCATCAAAATTATCTTTTGAATTATTTTTTAAAATTTCAGTGTTATTTATTTCAACCTTTGTTTTTTTTCTATAACAAAACTCTATGGCTTCTTCAATTTCTTCTTTTAAAAAAAGTTTAGTTTCAATTTCTTTATTTAAAATTAATCTCATTTCATTTATCGCTTCATAATTCGAATCATTAGAAATGGCTATAATAACTTTTGAATTGATTTCATCAATTGGTAAGATAGTATGTTCTTTAACAAAATGATAGGGTGCAATATATTTTTTTTCTAAAATAAAGTTATATTCTTTTAAATTCATAGTATTTTTAATTATTAAAAAAAAGTTTCATAGAGTTTTTAAAAATTTTAATTTTTTCTTCTTTTCTAGCTTCATCTAATATTTTTATAAATTCCTCATTATCTCCTTGTCTTTTTTCCAATAGAAATTGTCTTGTTTTTTTTAAATCTTCTTTAGGATCATCAATAATATGAGGAGTTATAAATATAAACATTTCTGTTGAAGTATCAGAGGTTGAATTAGTGCCAAATAATTTACCAATTCCTGGAAGTTCTGCTAAAAATGGTATTTTTTCACTTTCTTTCTCTTCCATTTTTCTTCTAAGTCCCCCTAAAATAATAGTTTCCCCATCTGATACCCTAACCTCATTTTCTATATGTCTTTTAGTTATTATCGGTCTGTCATTACTATTTGATTTTGTAGTATCAAATGAAATATCACTATGAATTGTTACAAAACCTTTAGATGAAGTTTCATCATCATCTGGAGGATGAATTGTAGGTGTTAATACTATTGTTGTACCAAATTTTTCTCTTGAATAAGAACTGTTATAATTTTTTTTTGAATCATTTGAGATAGCCCCATTGTTAATAGATATTTCATCTCCCACTGAAATTGTAGCTGGCGTTTGATTTACAGCTAAAATTGATGGAGCATCTGCAATTCTCATATTGTTTTGTGCCATTAAAAAACTCATCGTTAAATCAAAAGAAGGGAAATTTTTATAAGCTCTACTTATTATAAAATCTAATATTCCTTTATTAGCTTTATCCTCATCATTAAATGTTAATTGTGTTTTATTTTCTTTGCTTGCTGAACCGAACTTTAATATATTTATACCGCTTTTAGATTTATCGTGTATTTTACGCTCAACTAAAAGAATATCTATTTGCACCATTTTTTTAGGAATATCTAATTTTTTTAAAAGAGCTTTGATTTTTGAAAGCTCTTCTTTTTTTACAACTAACAAAATTGAGTTTGTTTTTACATCAACGACAAAATTATTAGAAAAATTTTGTGTTTTATTTTCTTTAATATCTTTAGATGAATTAATTTTTTTAAACTCAATAGACGAATTTATTTTATTTTCACTTTTAATGTTTGTTTTTTTTATATTTTCATTTTTTGTATTAGATATTGAAAAATATAATTGATCTAAAATTTTAGAGAGCTCTTCTGGATTTGAATGTTTACAAGTGTAACAATATACTATCATTTCGGATGGATCATCTAATTGATTTTCTAAATCTAAAATCACTTTTTCTGCTCTATCGATAATGTCTTTTTCTCCTATTAAAATTAATGAAGACCCTTGGACAATAACTGAAATTTCATCTAAATTTTGTTGATAAAAAGATGGTCTGGATTTAACTTGGGATTCTTGAAAAAAACTTTTTATGATTTTTTCCGCATCTTCTGGATAAATTTTGTTCAAAGTTAAAACTTTGACAATTTTTCCCTCATTTTTTTCAAAAATAACAGAATATAAATTAATTAATCTCTCAATCGTTTTTTTAGATGAAACTAATATAATATCAGATCCAGTCGAATATATAGTTGTTGTTTTAATATCAGAAAATCGCTCCAGAAAATTTTGCGTTGCTTTAAGCTTTTCATATTTAGGTGATAAAATAAAACATACCCAAGAGTCTTCTTTAATTAATTTTAAATCTTCTTTTTTTGTGATTATAGCTTCGACATACGAGGGATCATGTTTTATTATAAAGAGTTGTCTTAAAAATGAATTTATTTTCTTTACACCAATACCATTTTGTTCAAAGATTATTTCTATCAACTCTTCCCATGAAGATCTAGGCACAGCTATTGTTGAAAATAACTGTATTTTCATGGTTGCAATTTCTTGAGGAATTGCATAAAGAAAATTCATTGAACCATATTCCATTACAATTTGTGATATTGTGGTTTCTCCTTGATCCCAAAATGCATACTCTTC
>JAAKFI010000004.1 GCA_011065125.1 Candidatus Anoxychlamydiales bacterium
CATTCAAAAAGTTCTTCAAATGGGAATAGAAAATAAAGGATGCACTCTTGGTAATAGCAAATCTAATTTTTCTTCTATTTTTGAAGATAAAGGAAAAAATCAAAATTTTTTATATGCCCATGGAAAAGTAAATAAAAAATGTAAATTTTGTGAAAATAATATTATTAAAATTAAACTCTTTCAAAGAGGAACATACATCTGTAAAAAGTGTCAAAAAATTTAAGACATGTGGGTTGTTTGCCATTTGAATTTTTTAAAGTTTTCTAAATCTAGACCTTTAAAAAAACTAGCATTAGATTGTTTAACAAATCTAAAAGTTTTTTTAATCCCTTTGAAAAATGGTGCTAGAATATTTCCACCAATTAATTTTCTAGATGTTTCTAAATAACTTCTACCTACATTATTAAGATCATTTAAATCACCAAATTGTATTGCCATTTTTCCTAAACATTTATAAAAAACAAAGTTATGAGGATGAATTTTAGTTTTCATCTGACATATGTATCTTTGAAAATCTACGCTAACATTTTTAGGTGCATTGTATCCTAAATGATATTCCCCTGCCAATTCTACAATATCTTTTTTAGTTCTTCTAATATATAAATGAAAAATACTAGATATTTTTCTTACCCTTTCATTAAAAGCCTCTAGTGTTTTTTTAGGAACTCCGGGTGAATTAAATAAATATAAATTGTTTGTTGGGTGTATCGATGCTCTATATTGAGCAATGCATCCTCCAATACTGTGTCCCATCTCTGTTGGTATATGTCCAAATTTTTGAAAATATTTTTCATATTTTTCACAAGATTCAAAAGCAGTTTTTCCTAATTCCTTTTCCAAATCCGTTATAAAAAATGAAAGAGCATCAATATTTGCCGGTTTAAATCCTGACCCTCGAAAAACTCTTACTTTATCAATATACATATTCTTAATAACTGGTATTAGTAAATAGCTTATGCATCCCTCTGCTGTAATTAATCTAGCAGCTACTCTATAGTAATTTGGGCCTAGATAGTTATTGTAGGCTTTGATAATAGTTCCAACTTCTAAAAGTCGATTTATAATTACTTTACATAATTTTTCAAAAAAACCATGTTTTGTATAAAGATGATTATTTTCACATAAAAGCAATCTTTCATGAATAGATAAAAAATAATCAAAAAATATTCTAGATAAAAATTTAGTAGGCCTTCCAGATATATCATCAATATCTTTCAATTTAAATTGATCATCTATTGAACTAGATAAATGCTTGTAAATTTTATCAAATTCATCACTTTTTAAATCATCTAAATTGTTAATTAAAACAAGTCTTTCATCAGAAAGTATTTTGCTATGTTTTTTTTCTTTAGCTTCTCTTATATAATCTAAAACATCTTCTACTTTCACATCTTTTGTTAAGAGCAATATTTTATAAGCAATATCTTGAGTTAATGCAGCTTTTTTTTTCATTAGATCTTTAAAATCAACATTCGCTTTAGATAAGATTCTACTTAATCTTGGATGGGAAATTTTATTTTTTAAATAATTTTGAAAATAAGTAATTGTACGTTGGTTTTCAAATGATTGATTTTTAAAATGAATATGAAAAAAGGACAACAAATAATCAAAAAAAGATTTTTTTATAATAAAAAAATCTTTTTTTACAATAATTATAGAAGAAAAAAAATATGTTTTTTCTAAAGTAATCATAAAGCTTTAGTTCCATATTTTTTCTCTATTAGATTTTTAAGTTCAAAAAAAGCATCTTTCGATAAAATATTTTTCTTAATAACTTTTTGATTAACATATAAATCAACTAGATCTTTTCCAGCTCCAACATAACCAAACTCAGCGTCTTGCATCTCTCCTATTCCATTAACAATACAACCCATAACTGCAATTTTTAAATTGGGGATATTTGAAAATTCTTTTTTTAATTTTAAGACAACTTTTTGAATGTCAAACAATGTTCTTCCACAAGACGGGCATGATATAAACTCTGTTTTAGAATTTCTTTTTCTGGATGCTTGCATAATATTTAAAACTATATCTAAATCATCTCCATTTGTAAAAATACCATCTATTATTCCATCGATTAATAAAGATCCAAGAATTGCTATATTTTCTAAAGAATATTTTAAATTATTGGTATTTAATAAAATTTTGGTATTTATTTTTTTATCTTCTAATTTTTGAAATAATTCTCTTATATTTTTGTGAATTGGAAATATTGGAGTATAAATTATATATTCATGATTTTTATATTTTTTTTCTATCACTTCAATATCTTCTAAAAATAAAAACGAGCTATCTTTAGGATCTACTTTAAAATCAATATTTTTATTTGCGTTATTATCATTTATGTCTACTGCAAGAATAGAGTTTTTATTATCTTTTGAAATATTTATGCTTTTGTAATCTTTGTATTTTTCTTTAATTTTACTAATCTCATATGCAGGATTAATCTCTTCTATTGGATCATTTGTAAGTGATACTCTAATTGTATCGCCTATCCCATCTAATAATAGAGAACCTATCCCAATTGCCGATCTAACTTCACCATCTAATCCTTCCCCAGCCTCTGTTACTCCTAAATGAAGAGGATAATTCAAATTCTCTTTAATTAGCTCAAAAACAAGCAGTCTATAAGCTTCTATCATTACTTTTACATTAGATGACTTCATGGAAAATACTATGGAATGAAAATTATGTTTTACACATATTTTTGCATACTCAATAGCAGATTCAACCATCCCCTCTTTAGTATTACCATATTTTGACATAATTCTATCAGATAATGATCCGTGATTTACTCCAATTCTAAGTGCTACTTTATTTTTTTTAAGTTTGTCTATTAGTGGCAAAAATTTTTCTTCTGTAATTTTTAGGCTTTGTAAATACTCTTCTTTAGTAAAATTATTTTTTTTGTAATTTGCTCTTTTTTCAGCATAGTTACCAGGATTTATTCTAACTTTTTCAACAAAATCACTTACTATAATTGCAGCTTTAGGAAAAAAATGAATATCAGCTACAAGTGGTATATCATATCCTTTTTTTAATAAAATATTTTTAATATTTTCACATGCATATGCTTGCGATATCCCTTGGACTGTTAGCCTTACTATATCACATCCATGATCTGATAAATTCATTATCTGAGAAGTTGTTTTTTCAATATCTAATGTATCGGTATTCGTCATAGATTGGATCTTAATTGGATTATTATTGCCAATTAATAGATTTCCAATTTTAACTTCTTTTGAAATATATTTTTTACTTTTCATATTCCTAGCAATTTTAAAATTGCTAAATACTACTACTTTTAAAAAAAAATATCAATATTCAAAATCAGCAAATTCAGGGTTTATTAATCTACTTCCTCTTTTATAATGAATTTCATCAATTATTTTGATATCTTCAGCTGATAAATTAAAATTAAAAATATCAAAATCTTCTTTTAAATGATTGATTGAAGAAGCCTTAGGAATTACAATTATATCTTTTGAAATAATCCAATTTAAAGATACCTGAGAGGGAGATTTATTATATTTTTTGCCAATTGCAATTAATTCTTTATCTTCAAATACCTTTTCTCTAGCAATTGGGCAATAAGCTGTTATTGCAATAGAGTGTCTATTGCAAAAGTCTAAAAGATCTTTTTGATAAAGATATGGATGGAATTCTACTTGGTTTACTTCAGGCACTAGTTTTTGATCTAATAAATCTTGAATATGATTTATTGTATAGTTTGAAACTCCTGTAGCTTTTATTTTTCCTTTCTCTTTTAGTCTTGTCATTTCATAGTATACATCAATTATTGGTTTTGTTCTATCTGGCCAATGAATTAAGTATAAATCTAAATAATCTAAATTTAATTGCATTAAACATTTATCAACTTCACTCTCAACATTTTTAGGGTCTAAAAAGTCTATCCAAAGTTTTGTTGTAATAAATAAATCTTTTCTATTTTTATGAGCTATAGCTTTTGCTATATAAATGTGATTTTTATAAATATCAGCAGTATCAATATGAGTATATCCAATTTTAAAAGCATCTTTAATAGCGGATATACATTTTGTCTCTTCATCTTGCAACCACGTTCCAAGACCAATCATCGGAATTGAAGTGCTTGAAAGTAATTTTTTACTCTCCATTTCTATGCTCCTTTAAGATATTTATATAAGCTTTTGTTTTACCATATGCAAAATCTACATCAAAACTTTTTGTGGTTTTATAATCTTTATCATAAAAATTTAAATCATAACTTATCGTTATAATTTTAGCTTTTTTAGATTCTTTTTTAAATTTATCTGTAAATTTTAAAATTTCCTTCTCATTTAAGCATGTACCATAAAGATATATATGAGTAAAGTTATTAAAACTAATTTCAAACATGTCTTTTTTTAAAAAAATAATTCTTAAATAAAAAATTTTATTTAGAAATTTAGAGATGTTTATTAATTTATCTACCCATTCAATAGCTGTTACTTTACATTTAAAAATTAAACGAATAAAAAAACTAACATTTCCTCTTCCAGAGCCTAACTCTAAAAAATTACTTTTTTTATCTATGTTTGATTCTTTTGCAATTTTATAAATAGTTTTTATAGGAGTCTCTCCATAAGTATAGATATCAGATAATCCTTTTTTTTGATTAAAAATTCTAACTTCTCTATATGGATTGATAAATAAGTATATGAATGAAAAAACAGAGTCTAATAAAAAATATTTAAAATTTTTATAAAAATTAAAAATAGTAAATATTTTATCTTTGAAATTAAAAATTTTAACTTTTAAAAACAACTTAAAATTTTTCAAATAAACCTACATTTTATATATAAAATAAAAGTCTATTTTATAATTTTTTAATGAAAGAAAAAAGAAAATTATATAAATATTTAAAAATTAATATAAGTTCCAGGATCTATAGCTAAAAAAGTATTATGATCAATATTTTCTTTTTGTAAATTCACAAAAAGTTCATATGGAGGTAGATTTATATCTTCTTCAGATAATTTAAAAGTTTTCCAATGCATTGCTATACTAAGTTTTGAATTCACATCTTTATGTATTTTAATTGCATTAACAGGATCTATATGAACAGGCAGCATAAACTCTCTTGGAACATAAGTACCAATAGGTATCAAAGATAAATCTATTTCATTAAACAACTTTTTAATTAATTTAAAATGTCTGTTATTATACCCCGTGTCTCCAGTAAAATATATTTTCTTATTATTTATTTTATTTTGTATAACAAAACCACACCATAGTCTTAAATTACCATCGAAAAGGCCTCTTCCTGAATAATGCTGTGCTGGTGTTGCTGTAACTTTGATATTATCATCTTCATATGTATGTAACCAATCTAACTCTACTACGTTTTTAATTCCCCTTCTATTTAGCCATTTTTTTATTCCCAATGGAACTATGAATTTAGCATTTGGAAATTTTTTACTAAGCATTTTAACACTTTTTTTATCCAAATGATCATAATGATCATGGCTGATTGTGATATAGTCTATTTTAGGTAAATTTTCTATATCTATTGCTGGCTTTTCTTTTCTTTTAGGTCCAATTACACTTATAGGAGAGCAGCTGTTATAAAAAATAGGATCTGTTAAAATATGAACATTATGACTTTTTATTAAAAAAGTATCATGACCAATCCAAGTAGCATAATCTTTTTTATCATCAAATGTTTTATTATCAGATGGATATTTAAAATCTGTTGGACAGGATAAGATAATATCTTCTTTATATTTACCTCTTTTCCACCTTACAAAATCCTTAATTGTTCTTCTAACTCTTTGATTTACAAAGTTATTTATAAATCTTCCTGCTTTTTTTTGACTAAAAGGACCACTATTTTTATTAAACATTTTTATATCTCCATATATTATAAAAGAATAACAATCTGGATTTTTAAACAACTGTTTTTTATAATTATCTGCAATTATTTTTATATAAATTAAATTAAACAACTTATTATCAACTGAATAATATTATTAACATAAAATTATTATTATAAATTAATTAAATAAATTTACTTGATTTAATGAAGCTCAGTAACTTAGAATTACAATTAAAGAATAAAACATAAAAAATGATAGATAAATTAACAAAACATCCCCAAGGAAGTATAAAAGAACTTTTTACAGTTTCTTTACCCTTAATGATTTCTGCACTTGCATCTTTACTTATGATCTTTGTAGATAGATGTTTTTTAGCAAGATACTCTCTAGATGCTTTAAATGCTTCAGTTAACTCAGGGACTCTAGCTTGGGCTTTTATGGGAGGGTTTGGAATGTTAACCGTTATGAGCTCCATTTTTGTAGCTCAATATAATGGTTCTAAACAGTTGGATAAGATAGGAAAAAGTGTTTGGCAGATGATATGGATATCTGTTTTTTCTACTTTATTTTTTATTCCACTTGCATACATGAGTTATTTAATTTTTAAAACTCCTAAATATGCAAATTATCAAATCGATTATTTTAAATATCTAATGTTTTTTTCTCCTTTCTATCCACTTTATACAGCATTAAGTGGTTTTTTTATTGGAAGAGGAAAGGCTAAAATTTTAATATATGTAGCTATCTTCGCAAATTTAATAAACGTTTTATTTGATTATATATTAATTTTTGGTATTAAAGGGTTTATTCCATCATATGGCATTAAAGGAGCTGCTATTGCAACCTCTTTAGGAACCGTTTTTCAAGCTATTATTTTAGGTTATTTATTTTTTAGCAAAGAAAATATTAAAACATATAAAACTAATGATTATAAATTAGATTTTTCACTATTAAAAAAATCCTTTAAAGTAGGTTTTCCGCCTGCTATTTTTTTTACTTTAGAAATGATTGGTTGGGCTATTTTTTATATAATGATGACCAAAATATCAGAGATGCATATAACCGTATCTAGTATATGTCAAAGTATTGTAATACTACTCTCTTTTTTCTTTGATGGTTTACATAGAGGAATATCAGCTCTTGCTGGTAATTTTATTGGTGCTAAAAAAACAGAGCTTATAAATAAACTTGTAAAAGCATCAATTAAATTATTAGTAATCTTTACTATAATAGTTTCTATGTTTTTAATAATAGACTCAAAAATTGTAATAGATTTTCTAATACCTAAAAATATAGAAGGAAAAATAGCAGCCCTTCAAAAATCTTCAAATATAGCTTTTTATTCAACTTTGAAAATCTGTTTTTATTATGTGTTTGCTTATCTATTTTTTGAAGGTATTAGATGGATATTTGCAGGACTTTTAACAGCAGCTGGAGATACTTTATTTTTGCTTATCGCCGGATCATTGTCTGTTTGGATATTTTTACTTCTTCCTATTTATTTTATTGTTGTTAGATTTTCTTTAAGTGTAGAAATAGCTTGGCTTTTTGCTGCTTCATATGCGTTTATTTTAAGCATTATATATTTTATTAGATTCAAAAATGGAAAATGGAAATCCATAAAATTATTAGAAGAAAAAACACCCATCGAAGATGAAGTCATTGAATCTATTCAAAAAAATGAGAATGATCTAAGTTAGCACTATAAAAAAACTTACTTACTTTTCAATTTTTCTATAATGAAACATGTAGGCCTTGTTAAATGGTATTTTTTCTACTTCAATAGGTCTTGATCCACCATCATTATATTCAAACCATGTTTTAATCTCATAATCATAGTGATATTCAATATAATGACCGCCTCCAAATTCTCCCATATGATATATACATCCATCTAATACATATTGATCCTCTGTGCCCTCTACAGGACCAGGAAGCATAATCACTTGTGGAACATCATAGGCCTTATCAATTTTACTATATCCAAAAATTTCAGATCCATCACTTATAGCTTCAAATCTTTTCAATGTAATGAAAGCATCTTGGGGATTATCATCAAATCTCCTTTTTGTTCGGAGTATCGATTTATTATATTGAGGCAATTGAAGTGATACATCATTTACAACTTTATCACCTGGCATATGTTCTTCATCAAAATAATGATTTAGTTGAAATTGCAATGGCAAATCATTTATTTCAAATTCAAAATTACCCCAAGTTTTTTGTTGGTTAGATCTTCTTTCTTCTAGTTGACCAGCTATTGGCGTCTCAGCATAAGGAGTCTCTATTAAATTTTTAAAAATAGATAGTTTGGGATCTAAACGACCTGCAATTAATTTGAGTACTTCTGTAGCATCATGTTGTTTATCTAAAGTGAACTCATATAGAGAATACCTTGTTAACTCAACTAATACTTCTCTTAATGCTTTAATATCATTTTCTGTTATTTGTTGGCCTGATTCATATTTTCTTATAAAATCACCAAAAGATCTCAATTCACTTCCCTCTTCTTGAATTAAAAGTGCATTTTTAAAGGTTTCAACCCTCATAACCATTTGCATGCAAGATATAATAAAACAATCGTTCCCTGAGTTTGGCAATCCAATATTTGATAAACTGCTACTTTGAGCTGCAGCTCCTGCTGCGGCTTGTTGTCCTTCATATGCTTTCCTTTTGCCTTTTCTATCTACCGTACTCTTAGGGTTCGGGCTTTGAGTGCAAAAAGATCCACAAGCACCTGCTCCTAAAACACCTGCAAGCGCAACGCCACCTGCTGGAATAGATAAATAAAATAAACCACCCATAGCAGCAGTAAATATAACTCCACCAGCAATTACTCCGGCTATTTTCATAGCAGTAGAGGAACTTTTTTTATCAACTACTTCTCCTCTATGAATACCACCAGAACCTTGAATTTTATCTACAGACATTATTATTCACCTTATTATCATTTATAATATAATTAATTATATCATAATTATAATTAATACTTAATTAAAAAACAGTTTTTTAAATTAATTATTATAAATATTCCGTTAATTTCTATTAAAAAAGCAAGTCCTTGTTAATAAAGGTCTTATGAATAGAGAGTCCTTTTTCAAAAAAACACATGTGAAGTGTTTTTTAATTTTTAAGATTTTGCTTTATTGAAATGATATATATAAGAGCTATCTCTAGCTTCTTTTAGCTTTTTAGGATCTGTAATAAGAGTCACCATTTCATCGTTAAATTCATACCATTTTTGGTTTATTTTAACATATGCAATGTAATGACCTGAATTTGGGTCTGAACCAATATGCCTGATAAAGCAATCTAGCTCATATCTTCGATTATCTTTATGTTTTAAAACAATAGTTTCATTAACAGGTATTGCATCTTTTATTTTTTCGCTTTTTTTCTGATCAATATTATAGCTAAATCTTTTAAGTGTTATAAACATATCATCAGGAGAATTTTCATATTTTTTTGTATTTCTTGCTATTGGATATTCTTTAACAACTGGTTTATAAAATTTTTCTCTCGTAGTGAAGGTCCATCTTTGAAATAAGGTTGGATGTAAAATAGTTCTATAATCTTCTTCTATTTCTTGTACTTTATATGTGCCTCCAACTGCTTTTTCATCAAAAAAATTATCAAATGATTCTTGAAAGCTTTTCTTAGTATCTATTGGAAGTTCTATTTGTCCCCAGTTTTGATGTTTTTCTTCTCTTAAAGGGATTTCTTGCTCGTCTTTTCTGTAATACGTTGTATCGGTAATAGAAGAAAAAAACGTTGCAGATGAAGGAATAAATCTTTTTATGATTGAAAAAATTTCATTTACATCTTCTTGACTTGCAGAGGATAAACTTATGTTTTCATCAATTTTATGTATTGACTCTCTTAATTTTTGAGAATTAGCTGAAGATAAATGACTTTTAGCTTTTTGATCTTTTTCATATGTTTGAATAAATTCTTTAAAGGCTTTTAGCTCTTTTGTATCACCAAGTAAAAAAAATCTCAGATTGGGTACCCTCATAGCCATTTGCATAAATGCATTCATAAAACAATTACATGCAGCATTATGAAGTCCCGGGAATTCATTTACCCATTTAGCCTTGGAATCTTGATTTATCTTTGATGATTTATCACTTTTTTCGAGTTTGATGTTTTCAGCTCTAACAAAACAAATAGCTCCAAAAAATGATGAAATAATTGATGTGTTAAAAAAATATGCTTCGGAAATTTTCAATGCTATAGTCAAATAATTTCCTACAAAAAATAAACTTACAATTGAAGTTAATGATATTACAAAAAATATTTTTCCAGCAGTTATCCATTTAGATATTTTTTTATCAGTTTCGTCAACTTTTTTTTTAGCTTCGATTGAAGCTTTAGATGAAGAATCTATTTTTTTTGCTGTGGCTTTAATGCTTGCAGGCACAGGTACTAATGATGTTGTCATTTTGTTTTATATAAAAAAATTATAATAATGCAAATAAAATAACACATAGTTGATTTTAAAAAAAGTTATAGTTCTTATTTATTAGAATTGAAATAATTTATTATTTCTTCTTTTTTTAATTTTTTAGATTTAAACTTATTTTTTTGACATTTGATTTCTGTATTCAAAATATCTTTGCAATAATGTGATAAATATCCAGCATTTTTATCATCAATAGCATTTGCTAATTTGCACTTTTTTGTCATTTTTTTTGAAGTATTTTGGGATTTGGATAATTTCAAAATAAATCTAGCAAGAACGTCAGACAAGGTTGATTCTTCAGTTGTATCCTCTAAATTTACATCCCCCTCATTGGAGAGTGATAAAATATTTTTTGCTATAGATAAAAGTTCATTTTTTAAAAAAGATACAGCTGCCTTTTCAAATTTTTCTGGTAGTTTTGCATCTGTGCTATTTAGTGATATTTTTAATTTTTCTTTAAATTTCTTATCTTTAAGTAATTTATCAATCTTCTCTTTAGCTTCCTCATATTCCTCATCAAATCTTTGATTATCTTTGGAATTAGCGTCTTCTCCCACCTTTTCAACAGGTTTTAAACCTTGATTTTTAGGTGTTACATTATCTATTGGATTGATCCTAAAATTAAACCCCATAATCCTATCTCTTTTTTTTCTTACATTAATTATAACATTTTATCAAATTTAAATAAAGTTTTTACAATTTATATAAAAACTTTTTTAATCTCTAAGAATTAATGAGATAGGAATAGAAAGAGAAATTTCATGATCTGCAAAGTATTGAATAGGACCAGGATAGGCATAGTCATCATTTTTGGCCCATTTTTTTCTATTTTTTTCAAATTCTTTAAATGCTTTAGAATCAAGTTCTACTAGAGCTTTTTTTATAACAGGTTTTAATATACCGTGCCTTTTTTCTATGTTCATCATTGAAGTAATTGGTATGCCTCTAGCAATCCAATTATCAGTATTATCTTTTAAATTGCTAAGTGAGCTCATATAACCCGATAAATTATTATTTATTAAAACAGCTGCAACATGTCCTAGAGAATAACAATAATTTGCATCAAAAAGTGATGGAAAAGAAGACCTTCCTTCATATCCAAAAAAATGAGAAAGAGCGTTTAATTTAATATTTTTTTCTTTAAGAGTTTTTTTAACAGTTTCTATTAAAAGCTTTTCAGTTTCGATTTGAGATACTTTTACATTACCATGAGGATCTCTATCTAATAAAAGTTGCTCTTTTATTGAATTGGGTAAAAGATTAAAACAATTTAGTGATTCTTTTGATAAAAGTTGTTCTATATGTTTTATTTTTTCATTTAAACTATTTAAGTTATTTATCTCTTCTTCTACTTTTTTATCAGATAAAATTTTATTAAGTTCTGATATCAAAATTTTAAATTCATCAATAAATTCTATCAGTCCTTCTGGTATTAAGATAACTCCATAATTTTTATTATCTTTATTTCTTTCTTCAATTAGATTTGCTATCTCTTTTGTAATCATTTCTAATGTCATTTTTTTATTTAAGACTTCTTCTGAAATAATTGCCATATTAGGATGAGTTTTTAAAGCGCATTCTAAAGCTATGTGAGATGCTGATCTTCCCATAAGTTTAATAAAATGATAATACTTTTTTGCTGATAGTGCGTCTCTTTGAATATTTGCAATTAAATCAGAATATATTTTAGTTGCTGTATCAAACCCAAATGAAGTTTCTATATATTCATTTTTAAGATCTCCATCTATAGTTTTAGGAACTCCTATAACATTAGTTTTTAAATCATGCTTTTTGAAGTACTCTGCTAAAACGCATGCATTTGTATTGGAATCATCTCCTCCTATTACTACAAGACCATCCAGGTTTAATTTTTTTGCTGTTTCATATGCATTATTTAATTGTTCATCTGTCTCTATTTTATCTCTACCCGATCCAATTAAATCAAAGCCTCCCATATTTCTATAATCATCTATTATTTCTTTTGTAAGTTCTATGTATTTTGAATTAACAATTCCTATCGGACCTTTTAAAAATCCAAATAATTTGCTACTAGGATGTAATTTTTTCAAAGCATCAAAAAGGCCAGTAATTACATTATGTCCACCAGATGCTTGCCCTCCTGAAAAAACAACGGCTACTTTTTTAGCTTGGTTTTCTTTAGCAGAGGATGAACTTGTAAATTCAATAATTTCTTTTCCATAAGTATTTTTAAATAATTTTTCAATCTCTTTTTCATCAGTTTTAGGATATGCTTTTTCTTTTAAAACTATTTTCAATTTTGATAAATCTTTCAAGCAATTAGGTAAAGTTGGGTTATATTTTAAAAGTTCTTTTTGAAGTGATGAAATATTTGTCATTTTTTTATCCTTATTTTTCTTTAACATAACATATGAGATATTTTTATCATTTTAAAAAATTTAATAGTTTTTATTGATTTATGAAATTATAATGTAGTGGATGAGAGATTAACTATAGTTTAAATTTTAATATAATGAAAAATAAAGTAATTGCAATAATCCCAGCTAGATATGAAAGTTTAAGATTTCCAAAAAAACTATTATATAAAATTAATGGTAAATCTATTTTAGAACACACATATTTAAACGCTAAAAAATGTGCAAGCTTAGATGATATTTATATAGCAACAGATAGTAAAATTATTTTTGATATGGTAAAAAAATTTAATGCTAAATGTTTGATGACATCTGTTGAATGCAAAAATGGAACTGATAGAATTATAGAAGCTATAGAAAATTATGAGCTTTTAAACGAAGCTAATATAATTGTAAATGTTCAAGGAGATCATCCTAAAATAGAGCCTGAAACAATTGACTTAAGCATTAAGGCTCTTTTGAATGATGAGTCTGCTATTGCATCTACCGCTGTTACTAAAATAAACTATTCAATTGCTAAAAATGAAAATGTTGTAAAATGCGTTTTTGATTGCCAAAATAATGCTCTTTATTTTTCAAGATCACTAATCCCTCATTCCAAAAATTTTGAAAAAATTAATTATTACTATCACATAGGACTATATGTGTATAAAAAAGATTTTTTGTTAAAGTTAAAAAAATTAAAAGAGACAAAATGTCAACTTTTAGAAGATTTAGAGCAACTTAAAATTTTAGAAAATGGATATAAAATGAAAGTTGCAATTGTAAATGATATTCCATTAAGCGTTGATGTTTTTGAAGATATAAAAAAGGTTGAAAAAATATTATGTCAATAAAATATATTTTTGTAACAGGTGGCGTTATATCATCGCTTGGCAAAGGCTTAGCTTCTGCATCAATTGCAAATCTTTTAGAAAATAGAAATATTAAAATTGCAATGCTTAAATTAGACCCTTATTTGAATGTAGATCCCGGAACTATGAACCCTTTTCAGCATGGTGAAGTATATGTAACAGACGATGGAGCTGAGACCGATTTAGATTTAGGTCACTATTATAGATTTACTTCATCTGCTTTATCTTCAAAATCAAATGCTACAACAGGACAAATTTATGATACAGTTATTAAAAAAGAGAGAAAAGGCGATTATTTAGGAAAAACAGTTCAAGTAATTCCACATATTACAGATGAAATAAAAAAAAGAATTTTAGATTGTTCAAAACAAGAAAAAAATATAAAAGTAGTATTTGTTGAAATTGGCGGTACTATTGGAGATATTGAATCTCTTCCTTTTTTAGAAGCTATTAGACAGTTTAGAAATGAAAGGTTAAATGATTGCATAAATATACATTTAACATACGTTCCTTTTATTAAAGCTGCTAAAGAATTGAAAACAAAACCAACTCAACATTCAGTTCAGATGCTCAGAGAAATTGGTATAATTCCTGATATTATTTTATGTAGATCTGAAAACATTTTACCAAATGAATTAAAAGAAAAAATTTCTCTTTTTTGTAATGTTAAAAAAGAGTGCGTTAAAGATGCTGTAGATGTGCAGGATAGTATTTATGAAGTTCCCTTAGAATTTCGTAAACAAAAACTAGATGAATTAATCTGTGATTTGCTTAATTTAAAATGTAAACCTATCAATCTATCAAAATGGCAAAAAATGATAGATAATTTAAAAAATCCAAAAAAAACTATTAAAATTGCAATTGTTGGAAAATATATATCTCATAGCGATGCTTATAAATCTGTATTTGAAGCATTGTTTCATGCAGCCACTTCTTTGAATACAAAAATTGAAATAGTAGGCTTTGAATCAGATAAAATTATTGAAAATAAAAAATTAATCAAAGATGTAAAAAATTTTGATGGATATTTAGTGCCTGGTGGATTTGGAGAAAGAGGATGGATGGGTATGATTTTAACAACAAAATATGCAAGAGAAAATAAAATTCCTTTTTTAGGAATTTGCCTTGGAATGCATATTATGTCGATTGAATTTGCAAGAAATATTTTAAAATTAAAAGATGCAAATTCATCAGAAATTGACGTTGATACTAAAAATCCTATAATTTCTATTTTAGAAGATCAAAAACAAATAGAAAAGTTAGGAGGAACAATGAGACTGGGTTCTTATCCTTGTAACTTAATAGAGAACTCAAAAACCTTCAAAGCCTATAAGAAAAAAACAATTCATGAAAGACACAGACATAGATTTGAGTTTAATAATAAATATAAAAATGATTTCGAAGATAATGGAATAATTTTTTCTGGTATTAATAAAGATGCTAATCTATGTGAAATTGTAGAATTAAAAAACCATCCATTTATGATAGGGGTTCAATTTCATCCTGAACTAAAATCAAAGCCACTCACCCCTCACCCGCTTTTTGTATCTTTAATAAAAGCAATGCTAAATAGGAAGAAAAAATGAGAATACTTAGTATAGACTATGGAAAAAAAAGAATTGGTCTTGCAATAACTGATAATAGTAAAATAATAGCCTATCCCCTAAAAGTTATTTTAGCAAAAGATGATCTAAAAAAAACAGCTATGTTTTTATTAGAAGAAATCAATGAATATATTAACGAAATAGACACTATTCTAATTGGTCTACCTCTTATGTTAAGCGGCAGGGAAGGAGCAATGGCTATAGAAATTAAAGAATTTGCAAGTGTTTTAAAAGAACTAACAAATAAAAAAATTGAACTTATAGATGAAAGACTTACCTCTGCTCAAGCAGAAAAAGATCTTAAGAATACTTTTAAATTAAATAGAAAAAAAAGAGCAGAAAAATCAGATACCATGTCTGCTACTATTATTTTAAAACATTATTTAGATAGAATTTAATTTTTATTAGAAATTAGTAATCCTTATCTTTACTAAATATTTTTTTTTTTTTAATCTAAAGAAAAATATTGGTTAATATTTTATGAAAAAAAAATTCTCTTTCCATGATTTTGTAGTTTCTAATTATGCAATTTTATTGCAAATTGCAATAACTATTGCAATTGCTATAATTTTAGTAAATTTAGTCAAAATAATTTATAATAGGCTCCATTCAAAGTTAATAAAAAGCAAAAGGGTTTGGGATGATGCTCTTTTAATATCCTTAAAAAAACCTTTAATATCATTTATCTGGTTGAATGCTATTTCAATTGCATTACATTTAACATTAAAAAAATTAAGTGTTGAACAATTTTTTTTAGAAGGATTAGATCTTATAAAACATATTGGTAACATTCTTATAATTCTTTGGTTCTTAGCAAGATTTATAAGACATTGGGAAATTAATCTCTTTAAAATATCTATATCCCCTAAAGGTAAAATTGATAAAACATCTCTTCGTGCAATATCTCAACTGCTTAGACTTGCAGTTATTATAATAGCTGTTTTAGCTCTCTTGCAAGCTTTTGGAATACCTCTATCAGGAGTTATCGCTTTTGGTGGTGTCAGTGGTATAGCTGTTGGTTTTGCAGCAAAAGATACTCTATCTAATTTTTTTGGTGGTCTTATGATATTTTTAGATCGTCCTTTTGTAATTGGGGAGTGGATTAGATCTCCTGATAAAAACATTGAAGGATATGTTGAGCAAATAGGTTGGAGACTTACCTTAATTAGAACTTTTGACAAAAGGCCTCTTTATGTACCAAATGGCACTTTTTCATCAATATCTTTAGAAAATGCATCTAGAATGCAGAACCGAAGAATTAAAACAACTTTTGGAATTAGATATGATGATAGTTTAAAAATTAAAGATATTATAAATGAAATAGAAGAAATGCTAAAGAACCATCCCGAAATAGATACTTCTAAAATTTTATTTGCAAAACTTGTAAATTTTGGTCCTTCTGCATTAGAAATTATGCTTTATACTTTTACAAAAACAACAGCTTGGGTTCCTTATCAAAAAATTCAACAAGATATTTTCTTAAGTGTTATAGACATTGTACATTCTCATGGTGCTCAAATAGCATTTCCTACAACTACTTTGCACGTTCCTGATGGCATTGACATAAGATCAAAAATGGAATAATAAAAAATTATGGTTTTAGAAAAATTTAAGATTTGGGTGCTCGCTACTAGAGCAAACACATTAGTTGTAAGTATCTGCCCTATTTTTTTAGGTTCAGCTTTAGCTTTAAAAGTTACAAATATAAATTTTTCTGTTTTTCTACTTACTTTGTGTTATGGACTTTTTCTACATATTGGAACAAATTTATCTAATGACTATTATGATTATTTAAAAGGAGTAGATACGGATAATAGAATAGCTCCATTTAGTACCATTCAATTAAATTTAACATCACTAAAAGAAATTAAAATTGCTTTTAGCCTTTCCTTTATATTAGCTTTTTTTACAGGTCTTATTTTAGCTTTTAAGAGCAATATATTAGTAGCTACTCTATTTCCAATTCCTATTTTTTTTGGTCTTTATTACACAAAAGGAAAAAATCCTTTAGGATATATGGGTCTTGGAGAAATATTAGTATTAATATTTTTCGGGCCTTTTGCATCATTTGGATCTTATTATCTACAAACTATGAAATTTTCAGTTTTGCCAATAGTTGTAGGTCTTGCACCCGGACTTTTTTCTACAGCCATTTTAGTTGTAAATAATCTAAGAGATATTGACTGCGATAAAAGAGCAAAAAAAAATACTTTGTCTGTTAGATTTGGAAAAAATTTTACTAAAGTTGAATATTATATTTGTTTAATAGCAATTTTTTTTATTCCTGTTATTTATTTTTCTATTACTAAAAATTATTTGGTATTGCTTGCAAATTTTGCAATTCTTTTGGCTCCCATAAAAACAATTAAAAATTTTAAAGATTTAAAAGTTTTAAATATAGCTCTTCAAAAAACTGTACTTAGTATGATTCTTTTTAGTTTAATATTTTTTTTAGGAATATTATTTTAAATGCAAAACTTTCATATGGATTTTTTTAAAAGAAAAATCTTTTTAAATATAATTATTAATTTCCAATGTATTTGGTAAAGGAGAATAATATTGAGCTGAAATTTGAGATTCATGATAATCCTGTCTACAAAGAGGACATTTCGGAAGTGAGTCTTTATGTATATCTATTGAATAACTAGTCGTATCATATAGAGAATTATTATCTAATATAGAATCATGAGTTGATGAATAATGTTTTGTAATAGTTTTCTTAAAATTAGAAAACTTAATTTCTTTTAATTTTGTTGAAAATATTTTTAAAATACATCCCAAATCAAATATATGTTTAGTACAAAAATAATATTTATTAGAATTGGCATTTAAGCAAACACTGCATCTATCTTTAAAATGTTTTTTTTCAGTTTTTTTTAGTCTAAGATTTGCAGTAAAATCAAATTTTTTAAGTTCTAAATTATTATGTCTTTCTGATGAAGTATGAGAACCAATAGTTAATGTAGACCAAGGAAAAAAAGAATTTCTCCTAAAAATAATTAATTTATGCATGGATTCCGTAATAGCTATTCCATCTTTCTTTAAAAAATTAAAATATGTTCCAACGTTTAAGAAGGAATTTAATATGTAGAAAAAAGCATATTGAGGAGAAATAATAGAAAAAATAACATTCCAAGCAATTGAATTAATTAAAAAAACCCTTTCCGATTCGTCAGAAAAATTTGTGCTTTTGCAAAGTGAAAAATCATTTTCAAATTTCTTCACATCTTTATTTGCATTAAATTTCTGCTCTAAATTATTTTCAAAACCAAGATAATCTTTAAAAACCCCTAATAATAAAGGTGATGCAAGTTGTAAAAATGCAATAGGCATAATAATAGGCTCAATCATTAAAAATTTAAATTTTTCGCTAACTGTAAAAAAAGCAGCAATTGCAGAAAAAATATGTGATAAGTTGCAGGTATAAGATGTATATTCAACTATTTTTTTTGCTGTAAAATTAATTTCACCATTTTTTAAATCTTTTTTAGATGCAAAAAAATTAATAGCATTAATGGTAGTTGATGCTATTGGGAGATAAACTAAATTCATTTTAACATACGAAATTATTTTAATTAAATTTGTCTAAAAACTATATGTTTTTAAGCTTTTATTTCAAAGAAAATTATATTTATTTGATTTTATTCAGTTAAATTTGTATTTTTATTATTTTATCTTCATTGGAACTTTTAATATTAATTTATTATTTTAAATATCTATCTAATTTTCTTTAATTTTTTTTAAAATTTAAATGAATAGGTATTAAAATTGAGCATAAAGAAGTCATTGCTATTATCAATTTTATTTATTTTTTAAATTTAAATTAAATATTAAGAAAAAATAAATTGTTTCTTATTACTTTCTTAATCAAACAAATTTTTGTTTTGAAAATTAAATAAAATTGTAGTAAAAAAAGTATCTTACGCTTATTTAAAAATAATTTTATAAGCCAAATAAACTATGAAAAAAAAACACATAGACTTATAATAGATTTAGTTTTTAAGCCTATAATTAAAAAAAAAAATGCAACAAATACATTTTATACAAAAATTATATACAAAATTTTTTCCTAAAAATTTCGCTAAAGGACTAAATTTATCTAAAATTCCTAAAAAATGGGAAAATCTATCCCCTGATGAGAAAAAAAAGCTGGCAAATGACCTTTTAGCTCAAGGAGAAGACCTTTTATCAAAAGAAGATTTGAATGCTATTAAATTATTTAATGAGGCTTGCCAACTAGATCCAGAAAACCCTTTTGTTTGGTATAGACAGGGCCTTGCTTTTTTAAAATACAGCTCTGTTGAATCTCAATCTAAAGCTTTGCATTTAGCTAGTAAAAATTTTAAAATAGCCTCAAGTTTAGATCCTGAAGTTTTTGATTTTTGGATTTCTTGGGCTAATGTGCTTTTGCTTTTAGGTACTAATAATGATGAATATTCTTACTTTTTAGAAGCTAAGAAAAAATATAAACATGCAATATCGATTTCAGAAAATCAATCTAAAAAGACTATGGGCAAACTTTATTGGGACTATGCTCTTGTTTTAATAAATATATCTACACACTCTGGAGAAGCAATAGACTTAAAAAAAGCAATAGAACTTTTATTAATATCACATAATTTACAAACTGAATTATCTTCCGCTTTTTTATACGACTTAGGTGATGCCTATTTGAAAATGGGTCTTTTAATAAATGAGACTAATATGTATTTACAAGCAATTTCTTATTTTAAAAAATCACTTGAAAAATCGACTAAAAATTTAGATGCCTGGATAGCTTTAGCTGATGCTTATACCCAACTTTACATAAACACTTTAGATGAAGTGTATTTTAAAAAGGCTAATGAATATTTTGAAGCTGCAATAGAAATTAATCCCCTAGATCCAAACATATGGTTAGAATGGGCACATTTACTAGGAGAGAGTGGAAAAATCAATAAAGACCCAAAAAAATTAAGAGCTTCAATTGAAAAATGCATAAGAGCAAATAGAAAAGCTAAAAACCTACCTTCCATAATAGGACAGTGGAGTGAATCTTTAGCCCTTCTTGGAGCCTCTACAAATAGATTAGATTTGATATTAGATGCAGAAAGTAAAATAGTTAGTGCAACAGATCAAAACCCTCAAGAAAGCTCTCTTTGGCATGCATACGGTATATGTATGGTTGCCCTCGGAATTTATTATAATGATATTGATTATGATTATTTTGCTATTGAAAAATTTCAAAATGGCCTATCTGTTGATAGAACTGATGCTGAGCTTTGGTATGAAACAGCAAATGCCCATGCAAAAATTGGTCGTGACCAAGAACATAGCGATATGTTAGAACGTGCTGTTAAATTTTATCAAAAAGCAATTGATTTAAAACCAGCATGCCCAATTTTACTATTTGATTACGCAAAAGCGCTCACTCATTTAGGTGAAATTACATCGAATGAAAAAACATTAAAAGAAGCTATTGTAAAATATGAAACTGCATTAGCTCTGCAAAAAAATGCAATTTTACAACATCCGGATTGGCTTTTTTATTTTGGAGTAGCTTTAGATCTTTTAGGAGATTTAACAGAAAAAGAAAGCTATTATAAAAAGGCTATAGAAATTTTTAATAGTGTTTTATTAGTTGAACCTGACTTTCCTAAAATTCACTACAGACTATCTCTTTGCTTTTCTCACCTTCTTGAAACAGAAACAAAATTAGAATATTTGCAAAGAGCAAATACTTCTTTTAATTTAGCTATAAAACAAGATCCTGAGGATGATGAAGTATGGTTAGAATGGGGCCTTATGTTAATTAGTTTTGCTAATGAAAATTTGTCTTTTTCTGAAAAAAATGATTATTTATTAAATGCAGAACAAAAAATTTCTAAATCAGGATCACTTGGTAATCCTCATGCTTATTATCATTTAGCATGTTTATATTCTTTAACTAATAGATTTGATGAAGCAATGGAACTTCTCAATAAAGCAAATAAGTTAGATGTCCTTCCTCCTATTGACGAAATATTAGAAGATGAATGGCTAGAGAATCTAAGATCTCAAGAAATGTTTACTGAGTTTCTATATAATCTAGAAGGTCAAGATAATAAGGTAGAAGAATATTAATACATCATTAAACAATGTGTTTTATTGCCTTTTAATTTAATCAAAATTTTTGTATTCTAAATATTAAATTTAAAAGGATTATCCATGGATAAAAGAAATATATTATTTATAATTTTGCTAGCAGCTTCTTTTTATTTAATTCAGTTTATTTTTCCACCACAAAAACCTCTTGTTCAACAAAAAATTGTAACAGAAAAGAAAATTGATACTCAAGATTCTGCAAAACAAAAAGTTTATAGATCAACTTCAAATGATGGAAAAGAAAAATTTTATGTATTAGAAAATGAATTTCAAATGCTTGTTTTTTCTACGAAAGGTGGAGCAATTTCTGAAATCAATCTTCCTTTTAAATCAAAATCTAATCCAAAAAGTATCATAAATTCAATTGAGTTTGATAAAGAAATTAAAGAAGTATCTAAAAAAAATGCAACATTTCCTCTTCATCCATACATGATATATGAAAATGATAAACAAGTTGACAAACAAGAAGGAACAATTGGTGGATATTACCCTCTACTTAGAAGAGAACTTATAGGAAATGATAATATAGCAAAAAAATATTATGCTTTTAATATTTCAAGTGATTTTCAAGATATAGAAAATGCAAATTATGAAGTTACAAAATTTGATAAAGATTCAATTGAATTTAAATTATCAACACCTTCTAGAACAATAATTAAAAAATATACTTTATCTAATAAAGCTCCATACGTAATTGATATGGATTTAAATGTATCAGGAGAAAATAAAGATCTTTGGATTTCATCTGGTGTATTAGAAGTAGAGTTAACTTCAGGAAGATCTGATCCACTTTTAAAAATCAGTGAAATAAAAAAACAAAAAAATGTAATAGAAAAAATTAAACTCCCAAAAAACACAACAACTGTTGAAAATATTTATCCTGATTGGGTATGTAATTCAAATTCATTTTTTGGAATAATTATAGATCCGTTAAATGAAATTTCTAATGGATATAGAAGTAAACAAATTCCAGGTGAAGTTTTACCATCTAGACTAACTTTAATAAATCAAAGACATAATGCATACCCTGCAAAAAAATATCCTGGTTATGAAATTTTTCTTCCTTTAAAAAATCTGAAATCAAATATAAAGTTTAGATTTTTTTCAGGACCACTTGCTAAAAATGTATTAGTTGCAATAGACGACGTCTATTCAAATGCAATTACAGGCTACAACCCATCTTATGTAAAAGCTAGAAGCTTTCATGGAATATTTGCTTTTATATCTGAGCCTTTTGCAAAACTTATGTTTAGCATAATGCAAATGTTTCATAAACTAACATCTTCATGGGGAATATCTATTATTTTACTAACCCTAGTTTTGAGAGTAATGCTATATCCTCTAAATGCTTGGGCTATAAAATCTCAAGGAAAAATGCAAGAATTGCAGCCTAGAATTCAAGAACTACAAAACAGACATGCAAAAGATCCTCAAAAATTAAAAATGGAAATGGCAACGCTTTATAGACAAAAGGGAGCAAATCCTCTTCTTGGATGCTTTCCAATGTTTATTCAAATGCCATTTTTTATTGGAATGTTTGATCTTTTAAAAACAACATTTGAACTTAGAGGAGCATCTTTTATTCCAGGATGGATAAATAATTTAACAGCTCCTGATAATATCTTTACTTGGGATTATCCAATTCCAATTATTGGAACAGGTTTGCATTTACTACCAATTATATCTGGACTTGTTATGTTCTTGCAAACAAAGTTTACAGCTAAAAAACAAGATGTATCTCAAATGTCTGAAAAGCAAAGACAACAACAAGCTATGTCTTCAATATTCCCAGTTGTATTTACCTTAATTTTTTATAGTATGCCATCTGGACTTAATCTTTACTTTTTATTTTCAAATATTTTTGGTTGGATACAACAATGGCATATGAATAAGTATATAAAAAATAAAAAAATATGAAAACATGGAATAACTTTTTAAAATCTATTGAAACAAAACTTGGAAAAAAAAATGTTGACAAATGGCTAAGAAGTTTAAAAGTAATTACTTTTGATGCTTGTAATTTATATTTACAAGCTGAAAATTTTTTCCAAGTAAAATGGTTTGAAGAGCATGTAAGAACTCATATTAAAAAAACTTTATATAATGAAAACTACCACCCAATAAAAGTACATCTCACAATAAACAGAAACCAAGATAAAGAAAAATCAAATACAAATATTGAAGCTAAATATGTTAAACAAGACAGTTTTAATTTAGATCATACTTTTGAAAATTTCATTTCTACAAATGAAAATATGATTGTCTATAAACTTTTTTTAGAAGTTTCAAGTACTATTAAATCTTCTTTCAATCCAATTTTTATATTTGGAAAAAAATCAACTGGAAAAACCCATTTATTAACTTCACTAATGCAAAGTTTAAAAGAAAAAAAAGTAAAAGTTTTTTTTGTAAATGCTTCTTCTTTTACCAAACATGTAGTGGATGCTATTAGATTTGGAAAAATGCAAGAATTTAGAAATGAATATAGAAATATAGATGTTTTAATAATTGATGATATACATATTCTATCAAATAAAAACGCAACTCAAGAAGAGTTTTTTCATACATTTAATACTCTTCATACTTTAAATAAAACGATAGTTCTAAGCTCTAATCAACCTTCTTCTAAGTTAGAAGGAATAGCGCCTAGATTAACATCTAGATTTGACTGGGGAATATCTCTTGAACTCCAAGCATTAGATAATGAGGGTTTACAAAAAGCATTATCAAATAATCTAAAATCTTTAAATTTATCCATAAACTCTGAAATACAAAAATTTTTATTAAATAACTTTTCTACTTTAGATAGTTTAAAAAAAGCACTTAAAACTATCACTTTAAATCAACACTTGGAAAAAGTAGAAACATTAGATATTTTCAGAGTAAAAAAATATATATCTCACCTATTAGTTCAAGAGAAAAATAAAAAATTAACTCATGAAAAAATAATTTATTCCATTTCAAATTACTATGGTATTACAAATAATGATATATTAGGAAAATCTCAAACTAAAGAATGTTCCCATCCAAGGCAACTGTCTATGTATCTTATAAGAGAACTTTTAAAAATGCCTTATATGAAGATAGGTTCTATTTTTAAAAGAGATCATTCAACTGTAATGACTAGTATTAAAACCATTCAAAAGCAAGTAGATTTAAATAAAAAAAATATTTACTACGCTCTACTTGAAATCAAAAAAAAATTAACAAATTAATAAAATAAAAAAACAGCATATTTTTTATGCTGTTTTTTTTAAAAAAAATTGATTGAAATCTTAGGTTATACTTTTACGTATCCCCCGCCGCCTTCTTTAGGTGGTGGGTGCAATCCACCTGGAGGTTTCACTCCTCCGCCTGGCATAGGCAGTGTATAAGGCTCTGGTTCTTTACCTTCACAAATATCAGTTACCATTTTTCTCCATTTTTCAACTGTCTCTACAAATAGTGGCGCAAATCTTCTCAATGCTGATGCATCAACGCCAAGTCCCATGTCTAGTACGCAATGAAGTAAAATTAATTCTTCTTTAGTAGCTACACCAACGCCGCCACCAGCCATTTGACCACCTAACATTGATCCTTCAAGCATTCTTTCATAAAGTTTTAATTTAATAGAATCATTTTTTGGCAATCCATCTAATAATGGAGAGTATAAATATAGTCTATCTGAATTTGGCTCATATGTTAAATGAAGAGAAAAAGCATTATCAATTCCTAAAATACAAGTATTATTTTCATCAAATTGTAATCCTTCTAAATTTAATTCCTTAGAGAACTCTTTAAGGTTTGCTTTTGCATTTTCAAAAGACATCAATTCCTCCTATTAGTATTAATATTATTTGATTTATAAAAATTAGCATATAGCTTATTTTAATAACAATATTTTTTAAATTTTATAATTTATTATCAGAAAAATCCCAACCCATTACTATTCTTAAACCTAATAATGTTTTAGCGTATTTTCACCCCAAATTCGTGGAAAAATATTAGACTCCAAATCTCTATTTGATTCTACATTAAAAACTCATTATTAAATCTCTGTTTTTATTAAAAAATACAATTACCCATAATAATAATTATACTATAATTTCAATTTAATTGAAATAAATATAATTAAACGATATGCAAATGTTTTAAAATTAAAAAAAAATAATTGCAATGAGTTTATTATAAACAGCTTACCAAGCACGCGAAAGTATTTAATGATGTAATTATTAATTATATTTTAGCAAGCTCTTTATGCATGGTCTATTAATCACTTTTAATTATTATGAAACAAAGATAAATGCTAGGAAAAAACTTTCTTTTTTTGCAAAAAAAAGATTCTATTGTTCTATTTTGAAGTGACTAAAAAAATAAAAATTCTTCAATATTCTTCTTCATAAATTAGATAAAACTTTAAAAGAATAAAAAATATCTGGTATGCTAAAAAATTAATGTATTAAAAAAAAGGAGGCAAATTTTATGCGTTATTTAGCATTGCTTATTTTACCTTTGTTAATAGTATCTTGCAGCAATAGTAACAAAACAAATGCAATTTCGAAATTTTATGAAGATGGAAGAACAAGACCAATTGTAGCGATCGCTCCTGTTGTTGATTCAACATCTTACGATGTACCTTGGAGTTTGTCAGATGAATTAACTTCTTTAATTAGAACTAATTTATCAAAAAATAAAAGTATATTTATAGCTGATGGTGATGATGTAGCTAATACTTTAACTTCTTTAGATAATCCATTTAATCCAGATATTTCTTGGATGGATGATAGATTTGATCAAAATGAATTTATTGTTTTTTTAGAACTTGTAAAACATACAAATTCTAAAGTAAATAAAGCTACTAATTTAGATATGATTATGAGAGTTAAAGTTGTAGATGTTAGAGGAAAAAAACCTAAAGTTATCTTACAAGAAAATATAAATGATAAATATTTTATTGCGAAAGGTAATTTTAAGTATGATTACAATACTACAAAATGGGGTTCTAAAGAATTTCAAGAATCAAGAATGGGTATGGCTCATATGCAACTAGCAAAAGATATCGCAAGTAGAGTAAGTGAATATGTTTCTTTATCTAAGAGTAGATAATGGTAGATCAAGAAAATTATAAAATCCTTTTATCACATGTTTATAACATGATTTTTTTGATGATTATTATTTTAATAATATCTTCAATTGCATACTTTAAAGGGTTTTGTAAACTTGATAAAAAAATAAAAATACCTGTTACATTTTTTCAAATGATAACAGGTTTTTTTTTATATATTCTAATTTCAATAGGACTTGCTCCTATCATTGCTAAATATTTAAATTTATTGAATGAAAATGCTAGATTTACTGATTTAAATATTTTAAGTTTTTTTATTAATCTCTTTACTTTTCTATCTTTAATGTTTTTTGGAATTAAAATAAAAAGAGAGACTTTTAAAAGTATAATCAAAGTCAAATATAAAAATTCAAAATCTATAAAATATGACATAATTATTGGCATTCTATCTTGGATTATTATATTTCCAATTGTTATTTTCACAACTGAATTATTAGAAATGCTTCTTTTAGTTTTTTTTAATATTGTTGAAACTCCAGATCAATTAGCTGTAAAATATTTGAAAATGGCACTCTCATCCCCTGTTAATTTAATAATTGCAATTACATCTATTTCAATTTTTGCACCGATCATAGAAGAGTTTTTATTTAGAGGTCTTTTACAAAATTATCTAAATAGATTTTTTAAAAGAGCTTACGCTATTATCATTACTAGTTTAGCTTTTACTTTTTTTCATTTTGCTCTGTCGCAAGGTTTGGGAAATATTACAATTATTGGATCAATATTTGTTTTATCCTTATTTTTAGGATATATATATGAAAAACAAAAATCTCTATACGCCTCAATTTTTTTACATTTTACTTTCAATTCGATAAATATCATTAATCTAATATTTTTTAAGGGAGTTTAAATATGAGCTTATCTCCATATATGGAAGTATATGGTCTTAGTGATCAAGGCCCTGTTAGAAGCAAAAATGAAGATGTTTTTAAAATTATTCATGAACATAATCTTCTTTCAATAGCTGATGGAATGGGAGGTCACAAAGCTGGAGAAATAGCAGCACTCACTTGTGTAAATCACGTTTGCTCCTTGCTAACTAAACATCTTTTATTAAAAGATTCTTCAAAAAACATTGATCATATTATTTATCACTTAAATTTAGCTATACAAGAAGCAAATTTTAAAGTTTTTTCAATGTCCCAAGCAGATGAAAGATTAAAAGGAATGGGAACAACTCTTTGCATGTTGAAATTTTTAGAAAATACAGCAATTTTTGCTCATGTTGGGGATAGTAGAATTTATCATTTTACTGATGATAAATTAATAACACTTACTAAAGATCATTCTTTATTAAATAAATTAAAAGATCAAAATAAATTAGATGAAAAAGAAAGCTCCAACTTTAAAAACATTATAACCAAAGCAATTGGTACAGCTTCTAGCGTAGAACCTTCTATTGACACTACTGATTTTAAAAATGGCGATTATTTTATTATGTCTACAGATGGCCTTACCGACTATGTAAATAACAATGAAATTCATCAAATTATACAACTTCATAAAAGTCCTAAAGAAATAGCTGAAAACTTATTAAAAAAAGCTCAAGAAAAATCAAGTAGTGATAATATAACAGTAATTGTGGTTAAAATTAATAATGAATGAAATAATTTATTTAGATAATAATGCAACAACACCTATTGCTAAAGAAGTAATAGATATAATGCAAACAGATATTACCCTTCCATTAAATCCATCGTCTATTCACCAATATGGAAGAATTGCTCAAAAACACTTGATAAATTCAAGAAAAAAAATTGCTGATTTTTTAAAAGTTAAAGATGAAACTTTGATATTTACTTCAGGTGGTACTGAATCTATAAATATGGCTATTAAAGGCATTTTAAAAAATCACCCAAAAGCTCACATAATAACTACTAATATTGATCATGCTTGTGTCTATAACACCCTTTTTAACCTTAAAAGAAATGAACATCACGTATCTTTCGTTAAAACTGATCAAAAAGGATACCCTGAAGTCGATGGAATTAAAGAACAAATTAAAGAAAATACTAGGTTAATAGTGGTTTCATATGTTAATTCTGAAACAGGAGTGATTGCTGATATAGAAAAAATTGCAAGTCTTGCTTCGCAAAATAATATTGATCTTGTTGTAGATGGAGTTGCTATTTTAGGAAAAGAAAAAATTTCTATCCCAAAAGGTGTTTCTGCCATGTGTTTTTCAGCTCATAAAATACATGGACCAAAAGGTGTTGGACTTTGTTACTTAAGAGAAAATGTGCATTTCACTCCTTTTCTAGAAGGAGGGTCTCAAGAATTTGAAAAAAGGGCTGGAACTGAAAATCTATCAGGAATTATTGGCTTTGCAAAAGCAATTGAACTCTTAAATGATTTAGATGAAAAAACTAAATACATAAAAAATTTAAGAGATCATTTTGAAAATAGTTTAAAAAAAGAACTAGATATCGAAATTAATGGTGAAGGGAAAAGAGTTTGTAATACAACTAATATTTATTTCAAAGACATTGAAGGCGATACTCTTTTAATAAACCTTGATAGCTCTAATGTTATAGCGTCGCTTGGTTCAGCCTGTTCTAGCGGGTCTATATCGCCTTCTAGAGTGCTTTTACAGATGGGATATGATCCTAGAAGATGCAAAGCTTCTATTAGATTTAGTTTTTCTAGATATAACACAGAAGAAGAAGTTAATAAAGCCATTAAAATAGTAACTAATTTAGTTAAAAATCTAAAAAATTAATTTTTTATAAAAAAATAATTATAACACAAATTTCAATGCTAATTAAGAGTTTTAACTTTTAGTTTTTTAACTCCTAAAAGAGATATCTCAATTATAGAAAACTCAAAACCTTCAAAATGAATAACTTCACCTTCAGAAGGGGGATGCACAATGATATAAGATATTAAATCTGATAAGGTTTTAGCTTTTTTGTAATGTAGATAGACATTGAACACCTTATTAAACTCTATAAGAGTCATATCACCATTTAATGTCATTTCTATAAATACCTTTGATGCTTGAGATTTTTTTTCTTGGTATTTTGGATATTGTCCAAAAATTTCATCTATTATTTGATCTAATGTAATAAAACCAATAGATGCTCCTTTAGAATTTAATACAACTGCTATAGTTTGATTGTTTGTTCTAAATTGCTTTAATATGTCAACAACTTTTGTGTTTTCTAAAACAAACCAAGGGGGTTTAGAATAATTTATTACTTTTTCTTTTTCTTGGATATTTAAAAGATTTTTAGGATAAGCAATTGCTACAATATTATTTTTATTTTTATGGTATATTGGAATGTATGATACATAGTTAATAGATAAACTAGACATTAAGGTAGTGAAATTTGAATTAGAATCTATCATTTTTATAGAATCTATTGGTAATAATATATTTTTCGCTATTTTATCTTTAAGAGTAAATATTTTTGAAACTATATCATTTATAGATTCTTTTTCAAAAGATGTGCCTTTTTTAGATGGTTCTTCAAATGCTTTTTGAAGTTCTTCTTTTGTTAAAAAAAATGTTGTTTCGGATTTTCCAAAAAATAAATTAGATATTTTAGATACTTTATCAACTATCCAAATAAATGGTGTTAAAATTTTAGAAATTAAATATACAATTGGAACAAATAATAAAGCTATGTGCTCTGGATGGCGTCTTGCTGCAAATAAAGGAGCAAGTTCTCCAAATATTAATACAATTATTATTTGTGATAACGGAGCAAAATCAGGACTTAAATTTATAGATTCATAAAATCTTCTAGCAGCTTCTGATCCTATTTGCATTACAGTATTTACAGCTATTAATGTAGTTCCAAATAAAAAAGATGGTTTATTTAATAATTTTTGTGTCCAAATAGCTCTTTTATTATTTTTAGATACAAAATATTGAAGTCTAACTTTATTTATAGATACACAGGCCATTTCAAACATAGAAAAAAAACTTTCTAAAAACACACATATAAGTGCAAGAAATAAAAAGAATATAGTTGAATTCATTTTTTTCCTTTTTTGAGTTTTCTAATATAGACTCTTCTTACTTTGTTCGGTTCAGATGATAATATATAAAATAATAGTCCATCTTTCTTAAGTTTTTCTCCTGATTGAGGGATATCACCTAATTCATCTATTAAAAAACCACCAACAGTTAATGCTTTTGTTTTTCTATCTATTTTTACATTAAATAGATTTTCTAAATCATCCATTTCCATTTTTCCACTTGCAATAATTACATTTTTAGATTGATGTGTATAAAAAGTCTGTTCATCTTTTTTGTCAGTAATTTCACCAATTACAGATTCAATTAAATCTTCTTGTGTAATAAGTCCTGCTATAGATCCATATTCATCTACTACGATTGCCATATCCTCTCTTTTATCTCTTAAATTAATTAATAGTTTCCATGATCTTGTCGTTTCTGGAATATATGTTGGTTTTTTTAGATATTTTTTTAAATCTTGAGTTTTATGAATATGATTTTTATAAAAAAAGAATCTTTTTAAAGATATTATTCCAATAATATTATCTAAATCATTATTGCATACAGGAACTCTAGACACCTCTTTTTCTGAAAATATTTTGAATAATTTTTCGATAGGTTCATTTATATTAAAATAAAGCACTTCATCTTTCGGACTCATATATTCCCTTACAATGGAATCTTGAAGATCTAAATATCCTCCTATTAATTGAACTTCATCTTTATTTAAAATATCTTTATCTTTAGATTTTTCTAAAACATGCTGCAGCTCATCAATTGATAAAGGTTTTTCCTTTTTTAAAAAAAAGAACATAAGTCTAGATATATAATTCGTGATTTTAGCAAGTATTATTCTAATTGGGGTTACTACTATTTTAGAAATTCTTAAAAAAGGAGCTACTTTATATGCAATAAATTTATTGTTTGGAAATGCTATTGATTTAGGGATAACCTCCCCTAAAAACAAAGTTAAAACCAATGGAATTCCTACTTTTAAAAACCAGCTTGTAAAATTTCCAAATAATGAAGAAACTGTATTTTGAATTAAAATATTTGAAATAATATTTAACATCATAATAGTTACTAAAAGATCTCTTGGAGAATTTAATAGATTAGCAATCATTCTTTTTCGAGGATTGATATCATGAGCATATGAATTTATTGTATAAGTGGTTAATGAAAAAAACGAAGTTTCAGATGCTGATAAAATGGCTGAAAGCGATAAAAAACCAATTAGTAAAACTATTAATAAAATTAAACTCATAAAATTATTTATCTGTAAAATGAACTTTTAATTGATCTTCAGGAACAACTCCAAGCTCTCTCATTAAAACTTGCTCAACCCACTGCGGATCACTTTGAGAATTTATTCTTTGTTCTAAATCTTTACTTTCATATGAAAGTTCATCTTTTTGTTTTTCTAAAAGAGTATATCTGCTTTTCATTTCAAAAATATCTTTATTTCTTTTTTTTATTCCATTTTCATATCCAATGTAACAAATTAAAGCAAAAAGAAATACCCACCATGATTTAATAAAAAAAAAATCAATAAATTTATCAAAGATAGTCATCTTATTTTTTTTTGTTCTAATATTTGCCATATAATAAGTTATTCCTTTATGTTTTCAATGTTTCATTATTAAAAAAAAAATTCAATCAAATTCTTGGAATTACAATTCCTCTTTGTTTCATATATTTCCCTTTTCTATCTGCGTAAGAAATCAAACAAGTCTCTTTTGCTTCAAAAAATAATACTTGAGCAAGCCCTTCATTTGCATAAATTTTAGCAGGAAGTGGTGTTGTGTTTGAAATTTCAAGTGTTACATAGCCTTCCCATTCAGGTTCAAATGGTGTTACATTTACAATAATCCCACATCTTGCATATGTTGATTTACCAATACATATTGTAATTAAGTTTCTTGGAATTCTAAAGTATTCGATACTTCTAGCTAATGCAAAAGAATTTGGTGGAATTATACAAGTTGGAGCTTTTATATTTACAAAAGAATCCTCAGAAAAGTTTTTAGGATCAATAATACTATTATAAACATTTGTAAAAACTTTAAATTCGTCCGCAACTCTTAAATCATAACCATAACTAGAAAGGCCATAACTTACTAATTTTTTATCTTCTGAATATTTGATTTGGGTTTTTACAAAAGGTTCAATCATTCCTTTATTTGCTAATTTTTCTATTAAATGATCTGGAAGCATTGCCATAATTTTATCCTTGTTTTTAAATTTCTTACTAAATAGATATAGCTTTTGAAATACTTTTCTTGCTAGAATTTGTATAAAAAAGTTATATTTTTTTTTAAGAGGTTTTAAAAAATGGACAGTAATTTTATCAAATCTACCCTTTCAGAAAATGATTCATCTTTTCTTTCTCCTTTGCGTCCAAATAATTTAGATGATTTTATTGGTCAAAAAATTATTAAAGAAAGACTTAAAATATTTATTGGTGCTGCAAAAAAAAGAAATGAAAGTTTAGGCCATATTATATTTAGTGGACCGCCAGGTCTTGGAAAAACAACACTTGCTAATATAATAGCAAAAACAATGGGCTCTAATTTAGTTGTAAGCTCAGGGCCTGTAATAGAAAAACCAGGTGATTTAGCAGGGATTTTAACTTCTCTAAAAGAAAAAGATGTTTTATTTATAGATGAAATTCATAGATTAAATATTTCTGTTGAAGAATATTTATATTCAGCTATGGAAGATTTTCAATTAGATATATTAATAGATAGTGGACCTAATGCTAGAAGTGTTTCTGTTAAATTAAATCCTTTTACTTTAATTGGAGCAACTACTAGATCAGGATTACTTTCAGCTCCTATGAGATCTAGGTTTCAATTTAATGCAAGACTTGATTATTATGATGCAAGTACATTAAAAGATATAATTTTAAGATCTTCTAAAATATTAGGTGTTTCTTTAGAAGAAAAAGAGGCGTTTCAAATTGCAAAAAGAGCAAGAGGAACCCCTAGAGTTGCTAATAATTTAATTAAATGGATTAGAGATTTTGCACAAATGCAAAACTTTAACAAAATAGATTCAAAAACTGTATTTGATGCTTTAAAACTTTTGTCAATTGATGATGAAGGATTAGATGAAATGGATAAAAAAATACTAACGACAATATCAAAACATTTCAATGGAGGACCTGTTGGAATCAATACAATCGGCATTTCAATTGGTGAAGATGCAAATACTTTATGCGAAGTTTATGAACCTTACTTAATTATGAAAGGTTTTTTAGAAAGAACCCCTAGAGGTAGAAAAATTACAAAGCTAGGTTTAGAGCATATAAAAAAAATTATTTAAATAAAAAATAGTGGAGAACACTTATGAAATTTATTAGATTAATTATAACAGTAGTTGCTTTTTTAATAACTACTAATTCTTTTGCAAAAGAGATGTATGAAGTGCAACCTGATGCTCCTTCTAACATACAAGTTCTTCTTGCAAAAAATGTAACTGAGGCTCTTTTGGAAGCAAAAGGCGCATATGTTATCATAGATCCTTCAACTGGACATAAAGTAACATCTTCTCTTTTAAGTAAAAGATTTTTAGTAAGAGCTGGCAATGCTGGAATTAAATGGGGTGAAGAATATCCTGGAATTCATCAAATTTATGTTATGCCAAAAGATAAAAATTCATCACTTTTATTAAATGGAATAGAATATAATGGTGGTATTGCTATATTTCAAATAAAAGAAAAAATCAATGTTATAAATGATGTTGATATTGAATCTTTTTTAAAATCAACACTATCCCCTCAATTTCCATATCCATTAGAAAATGAAGTAATGGCATCTATTGCAATTGCAGCTAGAACAACAGCATATTTACATGTTAAAAAAAATCAAGATGCTTTTTGGCATATTGCATATGATGATGCAGGGTATTATGGTAGTGCTATAGTTCAACCTGAATCACATGTATCCTCTGCAATTGATAAAACAAAAAATCTTATATTAGTACACACAAAAGAAGGTCAAAATAGACCCTTTGCAGCATATTGGACAGAAAATAGCGCTGGAAAAACTATATCTTTCCAAAACTTTTATAGAAAAGATTGGTGGTCTCCAGATATTGGTGTAATAGCTAAACATGCAGAGCTTATCAGAAATGAATCTAAATGGAATTATACAGTTTCTAAAAAAGAATTAGCTCAAAAATTAGATATGTCAAATATTTCAGAAATAAATCTGTATACAGATTCTTTTTCAAATAAAACTTATGCTTTAAAAATTAAAGATAAAGAAATATCTAAAGATTTAGATTTTATTTCTTTTCAAAATATTTTAGGAAAAGATTTGATTAAGAGTTCTGATATTAGAGTTTTAGTTAAACAAAATGAAGTTGTTTTTTCAGGCTTTGGAAAAGGACATGGTGTTGGTATTTGCATTCATTCAGCTACTCAAATGGCTCAAAATGGAGATAATGCAGCAAAAATACTATCGAAGTTTTTCCCTGAAACATATATATTAAATATTTCAACTACTTCAAATAAAAAAGTTGTAAAGTAAAATAATTTACAAAATATTGAAATAGATGGTAAAATAACTAATAATTTTAACCGGGGACCTTTTAGAGTAATAAACTTCGAACCAGGTCAGGATCGGAAGATAGCAGCCTTAAGAAATATTTATTATGCTAAAAGATCATCTCCGGTATTTCTAATTAAAATTTTAATTACAATAATTGTTTCCTTATTTTTTAAAAAAACATCAACTATTCTATTTACTTTATATTAATAAATTTTTATTATACTTTTTCTATATTTATTTATTATTAAACATTTTATTTAGAACTACTTAAAACATATTTTTCTTTATTATTAACTAATTAAAATGTATAATATTAATTATAACTTATATTTAATAAAAGTAATTGTAGTGAAACTATGACTTCAATAATTAATAATTTAATAAAAGCTAGAGATTATGGCATCAGCTCTACTAAAGTATTATTTAAGATTGGAAAACAATCACTTGAAACTGCATATAAAAACATTTCTTCCCATCCTGAAAAACATCCTGTACATGTAAATGAAGATAAAAAAACTTTAGATCAATATACAATCGATATAAAAAAACATACTGATATTTTAGTTAGAAAGACTTACTACGTAGCAATGATCCAATCTATGTATTTTGCTCAAAATTGGTTTTCAATTAGTTTTAGAAAAGCTAGTTTTGTAAGTTTTGAACAAGTAGTCAATATAATTGAAGAACTTGAAAAATCAAGAGATATATCTTTTAGTAGCTTTTATCGTTTAATGGAAAAACATATTCCAAAAGAACAAAGAAATTTTCTTGTACAATTCTTTTATAATATACATGACATCTTTTTTAGCGCTGCTATATTTTATTATTTAAGATGGAAAGACACCGAGAATCAATTAGATATAGTTATAAATAATTTAGTAGATTATGTTAAATCTTTGGCTGATGATAAAAATAAATCCATTGAGATCACTGCTGTAACATTTAAACAACTAACTAAATTTTTAGCTTTATACAATCAACTAATAGAAGAGTTTAACAATCAATTAAAATCTGATGGAAGAATAGATAAGCTATCTGAAAAAGACTACTTAGAAGAAAGAAATAAATTTATATTAAATTATTTTAAAAATAATCAATATTTAGATGGCAGAACAGAATCTGAAGTATATTCTCTATTTTCAGAAGTTATAACTAATAAATTCATAAAAGAGTTTAGTATTTTTAAATCAAAATATTTGGGTAACAAATTTATTAAAAACATTATATTAGATAATATGATGCAATGTGGAATTGAAAACACTATCGAATCTCTATCTAATCCAGTATTTATGAACAGTATATATCAGCTTACAAGTGAATTGATTACAGATACAATAACTGATATGAAAAAAGACCCTAAAGAAAAGAGTTTCTCAAGCGAATTAAAATCAAAACTCAAAATAAATCCTAAGTTCATGAAATATTTTAATGATTTTGGAATGACTTTAGAAAAAACATTAAAATATTCTTCTTGCAGATCTTATGATCAGTTTGACAAAACAACTAATTCAAATTATCATCCAATGATAACCGATGATCAAAAAGTTCTAAAAACTGCTAAATCCGAATTAGATAAAAGAAAAGGAAAAGATTATACAAATAATTTAATAAGTAATGGTATTGGATGGTTAATGGAGCAAACTGGAGAGATTACATTAAATCTAATTGCTTCTGAAAATTTAAATAAATATATAGCTCTTACTATGGAGCAATTATGCAATGTTTATACGCCATCATTAAAAAATGGAACTAAAGAATATGCAGAACAAATGGAAGGATTTAAAGAGAACGAAGAAAAATTTCATAGCGATGTAAGTGATGTGTTAGATATTTTATTAACTGAAAATGCTACCCAAAGTCTAGAAAAAGTAACTGGTTTTTTAACCAAATCCGATAAAGAGCAATTAGAAATTGCATATAAAAAGATTAAATTGTTAAAAGAATCTTTCCTAAAAAAATGTTACTCCATAACTAATAAAGATTTTAAAATTAGTATTACTACTTTAAAAAGTGAATTAGAAGAATTATTTAAAGAAATTGAAGCTTTAAAACAAAATCAAACAAATCCATTTAAAGTTGAATTTGACTCGCATTTAAAAAATCTTAGATCTAAAAAAAGTTTAATATTAAAAAAGATAACAAGTTTATTAAATCAATATGAAACTTATCAAAAAATTGATAAAAAAGATGAAAAGAAAAAGAGTGCAAGTGCTAAAAAATTTGAAAAATCCTTTGAAGCTCTTTCAGTTGAAATTACAAACTTGTCTTTGCTAATTGATACTATAAATAAAACTCCTAGTTTTAAAAATAGATTTTTTAGCTATTTGAATCCTTTAAATTATTCAACTTTTACAAACAAAGCAAGACTTGGATTTAATGCAGGAACAATCGCTACAGCAGGGGCTTTAACGTTTTTTGGGTACGTCTCCCCTATCGCATTACTTCTAGCTTCTATAAGTTCCCTTGGAGTTTCTAGTAAAATAAAACACACCTATAAATTAATTAATCCTTTCCTTAAAACCTATGGAAAACCTATTCCGATAAAATATGTTAAAGAAAGTCTTGAATTAGCTAAATCACCATCTATTCATCACGGTCTTATACATTCATTATTATCTATTGCTGCACAGAAAATTAAATAAGATTATTTTTAAAATAACTTATTTATTTCAATAATTAATAAAATTCACTTTAAAAAAAATAGAAAAAGTATTATACGCCTTATATGCTTTTTTTTACCTACATAATATAATAGTATGAAAAAAATATTTTATTTAATTTTTTGTTTTACTTTTTTTTTAACATCTTGCGAGAAAAAAATGACTTCTAAAAAAGTTTTAAAAACTGCTTTTCATTCTGATATGTTAAGTATTGATCCTAGAAAAAATGGGGATTATTTTTCATCAACTATACAATTCATGGTGTTTAGAGGACTAATGCATGTGAATGAACATAAAGAAATTGCTCCTGCTTTAGCAAAATCATATAGATTATCAAAAGATAAAAAAACATATACCTTTCATTTAAGAGATGATATTTTTTGGTCTGATGGAACTAAAATAACAGCTTTGGACTTTGAAAAGAGTTTAAAAAAAATACTCTCTCCTGGCTTCCCATCTTTAACAGCTCAATTACTATATCCTATCAAAAATGCAGAAAAAATAGCTAAAAAAGAACTTACAGCCGATCATTTAGATGTAAAAGCTTTAGATGAAAAAACTCTTCAAATTAATTTAGAAAATCCAACTCCATATTTTTTATTTTTAACATCTTTTTGTACTTATTTCCCAATACCTTCTCACATAGAAGAAGAAAATCCAAAATGGCTAGAAGATCCTATTAAATATGTTAAATATTCAGGACCTTTTAAATTAAAAAAATGGAAAAGAGGATCTGAAATCATCCTTGTTAAAAATGATAAATTTTATGATGCGGATAAGATAGAAATTGATGAAGTTCATATTAGTATTGTAGGAAACGAAATTACAGCCCTTAATATGTACGAAAAAAATGAAATAGATTTTTTGAGTTCTTTTTTATCTCCTCTTCCAGTTGATTTTTTAGGCACTGTAAAAAAAAGAAATGATTATGATCTATTTGAAATAGGTGGAAGCTCTTTTTGCGTTTTTAACATAGATAAATATCCTTTCAATAATCAGAATTTAAGAAAAGCATTTTTGCTCTCAATTGATAGAAAATCAATTACACAAAATATAACTCAATTAAATGAAAAAATTGCAACTAGATGTGTACCTCCTCTTTTAACAAGCAATAAAGAGTTATCTTTTTATAAAGACTTTGATATTGAAAAAGCTAAATTTCATTTTGAAAAAGCTTTAAAAGAATTAAATATAGACAAGAAAGATCTAGATTTAACTTTCACATATGGATCTTATATTATTCATCGAAAAGAAGCTGAAGCTTTAAAAAGCATGTGGGAAAAATCACTTGGTATTCAAGTTAAATTAATGATGTTTGATGAAGCGTCTTATTTAGCAAAATTACATAGACACGATTTTCAAATGGCCCTTAGTAGATTCTTGGTTCATTATAATGATCCTATGAATGTTCTTGAGAGATTTAAATATAAAAAACATCCAAAAAATTATGCTAATTTTGAGGATAATACTTTTATTAATATGTTAGACACTGCTAATAAAACTATTAATGAAAATGAAAGAATAAAAATTTTAGAGGATGCTGAAAGATATTTCATTGACAAAGCTGTTTTAGCACCTATTTATCACTATAATTACGCTATTTTTTCAAAAAATAATGTTAAAGGTATATATGTCGGTCCTATAGGAGATATTTATATAGAGAATGCCAAAATAATAAAGTAATAAGGATTGTATGACAGTATATAAACTAGAAAAAGAAATTTATAAAAATGATATTTTTAAAATAAAACCATATTTTCATCTTCCAAGTAATTACATCCCCAAAAATATTGACTTATTTATTGAATCTATTGAAAGTCTGCTTTTTGAAATTTTACCAAAGGACTTTATAGAACATAAAAATTTATCAAAAGATGATCTTAAAAATATATTTTTGAAATTAAATCAATCAATTCCATTATTTTATACAAGCGAATTTAAAAACCCCCCATTTTGTCTTTCTTTTTCTCTTCTTTGCTCAGCTGATCATACTCATGGAATAGGTAGATTTATAGGAGATTTGTTAAGTAAATGGTTAATGCCGGGTAGATCTCTTGCTATTAATTCACATAGATCCTTAATGTTTTCTTTTATTCACAATCCAAATAAAAATTTATATATAAGTGAATATTTCATATCTGTAGATGATACAAAACAACTAAATCTATTAAAAAATAATTTAAGCTCATTTATTGAAGAACTTAAAATTATTTTGCTCTCTGTTTATAATGCTAGGCAAATAGTATCCACTCAAAAATTGTCACAAAAACAAAAATCAATAATGATTCAAGAAAATTTAGACTCATTATTAGATAAAAATCAAAAAGCTGGAAATTCCGCTTTCGATCAAATGCATAATTTTATGGTAAAATTATCCCATGAAAAAAAATTAAGTGAGATAAAAGAAAATTTAGCTTATTTAATGAATAAAAAACCTATCAATATAGATAGAGATATATTCGATTCAATCCATAATGTATCTTTACTATTCAAAGGTAGCTTTTCTGATGAAAGATCTCCAAAACATATTAGTAGAATAATCTCTTATCAATATTTATTTAAAAAATCTTTAAAACAAGTTTTATCCTCAATAAAAACACAAAAAAGACATATTTATTTAAAACTTCTTCAAACGAAATATGCAAATAAGGAAAGTACCACGCTTGGTATTTTAATAGTGATGAATCTGCTGCATGAAAATGAACATTTTGAAAAAGGTTATATTTTGGATGCTCTTTCAGGTTTAATAAAAGATTATGTATATGTTGATGGATCTTATGTAATTGATTATAGAGATGATAAAATGCTCTCTTTTTATTTAGAAATAGATAAGTTAAATGCAAAACGATTTCAAAAAGATGAAATCAATGATATTAGAGATAAATTGCATTTAGAGCTAAAATATAAAATGTTAAATGTAGTGCATCCTATTTTCTTACCAAGAAATGAAGAAGAAGTGCTTAGAAACATTATTGTTTTATCAAAACAATTAAAATATGTAAAAGACATACCTCAAGTTATAATTTCATATGATAAACAAACGCAAAAAGAAATATCTTTTAATATTATATTGCTTAGATTAATTAAAAAAAATACCACCTCTTTAAAAGAAGCATTCTCAAATTCAATTATTAAATCTAAATATTTTGAAGATGAAGTTAAAATTGTAGGTAAATTAAAAAATAAATATCCCAAAGAAGCAAATATTTTTAGATTAAATATTAAGAAATTCCCTTTTTTAAGAAGAGACTATTCCCTTGATTTAAGAAAAGCTAGACTCTTTATTGTTAATGAACTTAAAAGATCTATTAAAGATTTTAGAGATTTTAATGGGGGTATGATTTCCAAACAATGTGAATCTCTAGATGATTTAAAAGCTTCTTTTTGTAAATTAAAAAAACATCAAGAATTCTATTTAGAAAACTTTTTTTATTCCCTAAGACCTGGGATTATGCAAACTATTTTAGATACATCAATTTTAAAAAACTTTTATTTATTGTTGATGGATCTTATTTCGCAAAGTTTATCTGAAAAAAAATGCACAATAAAAACATTAAATTTTAAAAAACATTATTTCATTATTATTGGATCTTCAAGTTCTAAGTTCAAAGAAGAAGTTATTTATTTAGTAAATAAAATCAAACTCTCATCATTTGAACTTACATCAGCTTCATTCAATACAAATGATGTTTTTACACTTGGGTATATTCTACAATCAGAAGATGAAAAAAAGAAGAAATTACTTCACGATACAATAACAGAAGCTATCTCTCATGTCTTTTAGAGATTTTAATATATTCTAAATTTTCTACTGTTGTTATTAAATTCTCCTTCAACTCTTTGATCATTTTTATCTAATAACTCTAGTTTAATTTTATGAGTTCCTTTTTTAAGACCATAAATATAATAAGGAGTCCATCTTGTTAAAATTCTAGTTATTTTATTATCTACTATAACTTTAACTTTATACCCATCTTGTGAAAGTTCACAATTTGAAATATAAAAATCTAATAATATAGGCTCTTGTTCTTTGAATCTCATATAACTACTTGGTTCATTATATGTAATATAAGGAGCATCTAAATCTTGATCAATTTTTGGATCTAATGAGTTAACATAAAAGTATGATGAAGCAAATCCCTCACTACTTTTTATAGATTCACCAAAAGATCTTGCTAAAAAAACTCTAATAGAATGCTCTCCACTATCTAAACTAAAAGGTATTTTGAATTTATACATAGATTCATAATAATTTCCTTCCTCATCAAATGGAGCTATGCTAGGACCTGCTTTTGCAAAGTATGACTCATTATCTATTATAACATGTATACTTTGACCTAATCTTGAATTTGCAAGATCATTTGTTCTTGGCACTTGTGATCTATTACCAATTGAAAATCCCCTTACTCTAAGTTGAACTTTAACGTCTGAGCTAGTTTCCGTTTTATTAGTTTTAGGAAAAACAATTGAAATAGCTGCATTTTCTGACATTGGTGATTCATTTACAGATATTATCTGAACTAAATCACTTGCAAAACCACTAATGGATAAAAAAGATAATAATACAGTAAAAATAACCTTTTTCATAACAAACCTCTTTTTTTTGGATAATTGCATTTTTTTTTATCCTATGCAATATTTTTTTAAATGATTTTTATAAATAATAATTATATAAAATCCTTATTGATTTAAGTTAAGCATTTTAATAAATACTATAAGCTCTTAAATACTAACTATATGAAATTATTTTTTGTTTTTAATATTGATTTTTTGATACACACTACAAAAGGTAGCTCCATATAAAAAAATATACCAACTTATTTGAAGCCATATTAAAAAAAGTGGAAGAGCTGCAAAGCTTCCATATATGGCATTATACTTTGTAAAGCCTACTTGGAAATACACATAATAGTATTGAACTATTTGATACACAATACTAGTAAACAAAGCGGAAAGCATCGCAAATCTTAGCTTTACTTTAGTATTAGGTATATATATAAATAAAAATGCAAAAAGCGCCCAAATTAACACATATGTTGATAACTTAAGAAAAAAGACGGCTATATTTTCATGAAAAGTTGTAACTTGGATATTAGATACAATTTTTAAAAGATATACTTTAATACTACTAAATAAAACTATAAAAAGAGGAATTAAAAATATTACTGAAACATAAAGACTAAATCTATTTTTTATTTTTCTTTTTTTAGCTTTCCAAATTAAATTTAAAGTGTTTTCAATATTAGAAAATAGTTTAAGCAAACTATAAAACAAAAAAAGAGCACCAATTATAGCAACTATTCCTCCTTTAGTCTGCATTATGAAGTTATTTGTAAAAGTTATTAATTCTTCAATTAGTTCTTTCTGAGATTCAAATCTTTCAATTAATTCAGTTTCCAAAAAAGATCTAAGACCAAAAAATGTACCAATTCCAAAAAAAATAGCAAATATTGGCACTATAGACATCAAAGTAAAATACGTTAAAGCAGGAGCTCTTAGAGATAATTTGTTTTTTACAAATCTTTTGAAGGTAAAATAAAAAACATTAATTAATTTATTTAAAAAAGCTCTTTTTTTTATAAATTTAAAAAAATAACTTTTAGTTTTTTTAAATGATTTTCGTTTATGTTTCATTTTTTTATCCTTAGCTTTAAAATAAATTAAAAATAATTGATATAAAAGAAAAAAATTGTTCTTTCAATTTTTTTTAATTAATATATAGAAAAAAGAGGAGTATATGTATTTCAAAGATAGAATAGATGCAGCTAATAAATTAAAAATAGCATTAGAAAAATATAAAAATAAAGATGTTGTTGTTTTAGCGCTTTTAAGAGGTGGAATTATCATTGCTGATATAATAGCCACTTATCTAAATGCAAAATTAGATATAATAATTTGCAAAAAGTTATCTTCCCCTGATAGCAGTGAGCTTGCTATTGGATCTATTTGCAGCAATGAAGTTTATTTAAATGAAGATCTAATTAAGAACTTAAATATTAACAAAGATTATATAGAAAAAGAAATAGAAAGAAAAAAGAATGAATGTATAACAAAAGAGAAGCTGTATAGAAATTACAATCAAATAGATATAACAAATAAAACTATTATTTTAGTAGATGATGGGATTGCTACAGGATCAACAATAATATCAGCAATTAATGCTCTGAAAAATAAAGCAAAAAAAATAGTAATAGCCTCGCCTGTTACATCTATTGAAGCTTCTAAAAAAATAAAGCAGTTAGTAGATGATTTTATATGTTTGAATATACCTTCAGATTTTTTTTCTATATCTGAATTTTATGAAGATTTTGAACAAATAGACGATTGTAAAGTAACTGAAATCTTAAAAAACCATTTCAAATAATTTTTTTATTTAGTAGCCTTTTTGTTTTTTAATAAAAGAGGTTATTAATGGATCACATTTCAATAGATTCCTTACCAAGTGAAATAATTTTTAATTTAAAAGAACATCATTTCACAATTGAAAAAAAGCCAATAGTGCATAAGCCTATATTTGAATTTGAAGATTTTAAAATTAAAGCTATAGAAAAATTTCCAAATAGAAAAGATCTTTTATATTGTGCAAATCAAATTAAAAATTTGTTCATAGAGGGATTTAAATGGGAAGATCTAGCTTTTATAATGAATTATGCTAATAAATTTATAGATCAATATAACAACATATCTAATTATAAAAAAAGACAAGGAATTATAACTATAATTAATCTATTAATTGATATAACAGATACACCTTATCTACCTGATATAATTTTTGATTCTATCTTTAAAATGATTGCTGAAAATATAGTTTATTTAATTTTACCAGATCCCATGGAAGACTCCTCTGAAAACGCATCAAACTTAAATGTTGATGATTTTGCAAATGATTTATTAAAAGAATATAAAGTAATAGATTTCAAAGATCTATCTGAAATTACAAATAAATCAATTTCTTTTGCTAAGAAACACGATCTACCTAAAGAGAAAAAAATTGAAATAGCTACTTATCTAGTTGATTCGATTATTGACAATGCAAATACACCTTATATTCAAAATTATTATACTGATGGGATTATGAAAGATATTTCTTATGGGTTTATTATAGAACTAATAGAGTAGCATAAAATCATTCCACTAGAAATCTATTTGAAAAATTTATATAATGTTTTTAAAAAATAACTTTTTTATGCAAAAAAAAAATATTGAAATACCTTTATCAAATAATGTTTTAAATGGAGAATTAACTCTTGTTGATAATCCAATTGGGATAGCTATCTTTGCACATGGCAGTGGCAGTTCTAGATTTAGCAAAAGAAATCAATTAGTTGCTAAAATATTAAACGAACAAAAAATATCTACATTACTATTCGATTTACTAACAAATGAAGAAGAGGAATTAGACAAAGAAACTTTAGAATATAGATTTAACATTCAACTTTTATCTAAAAGGTTGCTTACAGCCACTAAATGGATTCAAAGCAACCCTAATATTAAAAATTTAAAGATAGGCTATTTTGGCGCTTCTACAGGAGCTGCAGCGGCCTTGATTGCAGCAAGCTCTATACCAAATGAAATAAAAGCTATAGTTTCAAGAGGAGGTAGACCTGATTTAGCAAATTCATATTTATCTCAAATATCTTCCCCTACTTTATTAATAGTGGGAGAATTAGATTTTACAGTCTTAAAGTTGAATGAAGAAGCATATAATCAAATAAATTGTGAAAAAGATATAAAAATTATTAAAAATGCAACTCATGTATTTGAGGAAGGTCATTCACTAGAAGAAGTTGCAATGCTTGCATCAAAATGGTTTGAAAAATATTTTTTATCTAAATAAGTATTTTCAAAATCTTTAATTATTTTTTCTGATTCGTTTAATAAAACAACCAACTTTTCTGGATAGCGTTTCATTAAATATCTTCTCAGCGATTTTGTTGATCTAATTATTTCTTTTTTAAAAAAATAAGGCTCTTTTAATTTTTCATCCAAATAAGTTCTTCCGACATCGATAGTAATTACTTTATTATTTAAAACAGCATAGTTAGAATGCCTTCTATCTAAATCGCTATCAATTACTAAAGCCTTTGCTCTTTTTTCTATGACATTTAAGTAATCTTTGATCAAGTGATCTTTAAGAGAATCCTCTGCTTTATCTAGTGCCTCATAAAAAATAAAATTTGCTTTTTTTTGTAAGATAAATACAACCTCATCTAAATCAACTGAATTTTTTCTATTTAACTTATCAAAAAAGTTAAGTGTTTTATTAAAACAATTTGTTCGATAAGGGTGAACATATACTAGAGCAGCTTCATCTCTAAAATTATCAAAAGCTAAATCTAAAGCCCTGCAGTCTTCTAAAAATCTTTTTTTTCTTCTTTCATAGTGTTTTTTTATATATTTTGAATTAAAGACATTATTCTTTAAAAGCTCTACATCATATCTTCTACTGTTCAAAAACTTAATTACATATTTATCATCGTCAGATACGAAAACAAAGGATTGCCTGCCTCTAGCTAGATACTTAAAGTTTTGATCTAAAATAGAGCTGATTTCATCAATATTTTCAGTTTTTTTATTTGAAAAAACTAAAGGCTTTTGAATTAGCCTTAAACTAAATCCATCAGTTCTTATATAACCTAAAAAAATTAATAATATAAGTATTTTTAAAGTTACAACATAAACTAAAATCTTATTTTTTATATTCATCAAATCTATCTATGTAATATGTATTTAATTTTATATTGTTTTTTATTTCATCAAATAGTCTATAAGTATTCTTTTTAAACATATCATATTCACTTATTTTTTTATTATCTTTAAAATGAAAACTTCCTATATCAAAAATAATTAATTTATTTTCATGAATTCCTATATTTTTTAAATGATAATCATCATATGCAAAACCAGTTTTATCAATATCTTTTATTAAATTAAAATATAATAAAATTAGATTTTTTTTATAGTCATTCGAAATATATTTATTATGAAAAATATCATAAATGCATTGAACTTTCTTTTGAATTACAAAATATGATCTATCTAAATTTATATTGTGTTTTCTATGAAGCTTATAATAGACATTTAAAAATTTATTTGATTTTGTATTATTTAGATGAACATATATTAAAGCTGTTTGATCTTTTAAATTTTCATATACTTGAAAAATATTTTTTTTGAGATTATGAAATTTAAGTTTTTGATAAAAATCCTTCCTTTGATGTTTATTTGAAAATAATTTTAAAAATTTGTAAAAAAAACGATCTTGTCTGTAGGATTTTAAAAATTTTATAACATAGTTTTTATCTTCGCTTATAAATACATAAAATTGACTTCCTTGCGATAAATAATAAAACTTTTGTTTTAAAATATGATCATAACTTTTTAAATCATCTTCAATAAAAACGGTATTTTCAATATTAATTTTATTTTGGGAAAAATTAAAAACTTTTTTAGAAGAACGAGCTAAAACAATACTCATTAAAACGATAATTAATATTTTTGCAAAAGATTGGAAAACTTTCATTTTAAATTAGATTTTTTACTTTTCTCATATATTTTTTCATCTAAAAAAACTGTTAAGTCAGGACTGTATTTGTTTGTCCATCTCTTATAATATTTAATAAATTTATTAAACTCCCTTTCATATATAAATTTATTATTTAAATTCTCTATTTTTTTAAAACTTCCAAGGTCTGTAAAAATAACAGTATTCTCAATAATCCCTGCATTTTTTATACAATTATAATCAGAATTTATAAATCCTTTTTTATAAATAGAATCTGTTAAATTTATAAATGAAAGTGTGGTTTTTTGAAGGATAGTTTTATTATTTTTGTTGTTTTGTAAATGCTTACTTAATGAATCCGCTTTTTTTTGCAGTATAAACCCATAATCATCTAAATTAATTTTATATTTTTGATTGAATTTATCTAATAGTGTAACTTTTTTATTTAAGTTATTTGTTTGATTTAAATGGATATATAAAATTTTAGTTTCATCTTTTAAGTAATCAAATGCTATTTTGTAACTATTAATTGATTGTAGAAACAGCTTTTCTTTATGCTTTTTTATTTTATTATAATAATTATCTAAAAAATACTTTGAGTGCAGATTATCAAGCCAAAAAGGCACTTTATATCTATGAAATCTAATAAATTTTAAAACATAATTTTCATCTTCGCTAATAAAAACATATGTTTGACAACCTTTAGATAAATATTTAAATCTTTGAGATATAATTTCATCAATTTCATTAGATTGATCTTCGTTTTGGATCTTATTATTATAAAAAGAAACAAAATTAATTTTGTCAATTCTAAAACCATCTGTATATAACTGATAAAATTTTATGCAAAGACTGCTTATAACAATAAGAGATAAAATTTTGATTGAAATTATAAACTTTTTCATAAATAAAATTTTTATTTACTAATGGGTGTTTTAACAATATAATAACATAAAATAAGAATTCTAATATATTTTTTTTTGGAGGTTATATGTTTTTTGATGCTTTTAACCCAGATACAGAAATTGATAAAAAACCAAGCGAAGTTATTTATCATGTAAATTTAAATAAATGTTCATTTTTTGCTAAAATGATAAAAATACCTAAAATGAATACTGCAGAAAATCTTTCTTATCAAGATCTTCCAAGGACTCTAGAAGATGAAACTAAAATAAATGAATTAATTACAACTTTAGGTTCTCATGGAAAAATAGATCTACTATTTAAACATTACAGTAGATTAAATAAAATTGGTGATGAACTTAGATATTTACATCCTTTTAAATTCTTAGGTTATATCTTTTCTCAACCTAATTTAAAAAATTATATGAAAGATGTTTTTGAAGACTATTTTAAAAGAACAAATTTTGTAAAAGATTTTGCTAAAACATGTGATATGTATGATTTAAGAAATCAACTTTACAAGTATTTAGATAACTTTTCTAATGAAGTTAATGTTCCCTCTGAAAAATTAAAAAAGTATGTTGATAAAAAAGATTGGAAAGGTCTTTTAAAATGCTTAGTATACTATTGATTAATTTTAGTTATCTCAGTTTTAAAAAGAGTTGGTGTTATTAATTCAGCTCCCATTTTCTCCATCATGTACATTGCATTTCCAGCTTCCCAAACAGGTATTCCTTTTAAAAGATTTTTTAAAGAGTAATTTTCATGTTTAGATTTGTATTCAGAATGAACAAATTTTTTAGCATTAGATACCGTCATAAGTTCAATTGCTGTTTGTCCACCACTTCTTGTAATTGTCATATCACTTCTATAAAACAGTCTTGCTATTACATCTTCTTTTTGAAAAGACATGAGTATAATCGAAATATTTTTAGGATAGTCTTTTACTTTATTTAAGTGTTTGTAGATTTTATTCATCAATCCATCATTGTAATCAGCACAAAAAGCAAATAAATGTATTTTTTTATTGAAATTCTTTTCTTGTACAATTTCTACTAAATTTTTTATATAATTTTTCGTACCTTCAAATGATGGCTGAGAGCCTAGTAAAAGTGTAATTAGATAATCATTTTTTTCAATTAAAAATTCTAATTGATTTTCAAATTCGATAATATTCAATGAACCTTTTTGAATTATTTTTTTTATTACTTCTTTTTCTTGAGAAGATTTTGTTTTTAAATGAATCTTAAATGAGTCTAAAACAACTTCTTTATGAATATAATTTTGGAATTCACATCTAATAGGATAACTTAAATAACAAACCTTATTTAAATCAATTCCACAATGCTTTTTCCAAAAATCTATATCTGACTCATTTTTATTTAAAAGTGGCTCAACAGTAGAAATGTTTATATATTTTTTATCAGTTTTCGATAGTCTTTTCACATTTTTGAAAAAATGAATAGCCTTCGTTGTTGGTAGATCTACTATAATTCTTTGAAGAGATACATTCTTATTTGATATTTTATTATATATTCTAATTGCTTTTATAATAGCAGAACATCCAAGAGGTTGAGTATCTATAATTACATCTATATCTTCTTTTTTTAGAATTAAAAAAGTTTTTAAAAATATTTTGGGCCAAAAAATAAATTCAGCAAGTCTTTGAGAAAATCTATTTCCTAAAAAATGTTGCATTGCAACTTTTCCGGTTCTTTGTGCATTATTCCATGAATTTACTCCAAAATGACCAAACAAACCACCTATCCATTCAAGCAATAAATCAACTTTTATAACTTTTGCATTTGGTTTTTCTTTTTTAATTATTTGTTGTTGAGCTTCTGCTGCTTGTAATAACCCACCACCACCTGAAGAAGTAATTATTAGAAAATTATTCCTTAGCTTTTTTTCAGTCATTGAAACTCCTTTTACTATATTAATTTTCTTTCTATATATATTATTATTGAATGTCAATTCTAATTTTGTTTTATTAATATTTTTTTTCATTTTTAAAAGGTTTATTGCTTTTATTTATTAAATTATTTAGTAATTAAATTAAGGATGAAGAAAAATGAAAAGTTTTAAAAACACTCTATTTAGCCTATTTTTTGGCTCAGCTATAGTTTTATTATCAATTGTCTCATTTCTATGGTACAACAACTATCCACCCCTTTCAAAGTTTTCTAATCCAGATATTATAAAGATTACGTCTATTAAAACAAAAAAAAATATAAATAAAGATATAAAAATTGCATCATACAATATTCATTTTGGTATAGGACACAATGACAAAACGCTATTAAATGGTTATCAAAATTTTATAGATAGATTAAATGAAATATCTCAAATATTAAAAAAAATAGATGCTGATGTAGTATTACTTCAAGAAGTTGATTTCAATTCAAAAAGATCACATAACATTGATCAAGCTTTGTACTTAGCAAAAAAAAGCGAATATAAATATGTTGTTAAACACACAACTTTAAAGCAAAAAATCCATCCATTTTTTCATAATATTTTTGGAAATATAGATCATGGCATGTGCATTTTATCTAAATATCCAATTACTTCATCTAGCGCTTTAGTATTTGAACATTATCCTAAAATTCCATTTTTTTTAAAATGGTTATATTCTCCTCATGGAGCATTAGAATGTGCAATTTCATTTCTTGAAAAAAACATAAAAGTTATTAATCTACATTTAGAACCATGGTCGAAATCACAAAGATTAATGCAAATTGAAGAAATAAAAAATTATTTTTTTAATGATAAAAAAATTCCACTAATTGTTGGAGGAGATTTTAATACACTTCCTTTAGAACTACTGAAAAGAAATACCTATCCTTTTCAAGAAGCTCCTTTTTTTGTCAATAAAGAAGAGTTAAATATAAAAAATGAAAAAACTATTGAAGTTATAAAAAAATTATCTTTTAGCGAAGCTGTTCCAATTAAATTATACTTAAATGATTCAAAAAAAGCTTTCACTTATCCCGCTATAAACCCAAAAGTTAAACTTGATTATATTTTTGCAGGATATAGAGCCAAAGTAAAATACGGATATATATATAAAGATGCCTTTATTGCATCGGATCATTTGCCTATTGTTGCAGAAATTAAAATAAATTAGCCAGCTAGAATAGCTCCAATTAATATTATCGATAAAAGATATAGAGTATTATCTAATAAAAAAAGTTTAAATGTTCTTTTTTTGAAAATTACTAAAAATAAATTATGAGGCATTATAAATGCGAGCCATATTATAAACCCAAAAAATACTCCATCCCAAAATGAAGTTACACTTAAAATAACTTCAAAAACGGCAAAGAAAAAAACAAAAACATAAATAGTGATAAATAAAAATAGATACTTTAAATATTTATTTTTTGTATCTATTTTTTTAGATTCCAATTTTTTATAAATTTTTCCAAATAAAAAATTTTGATGCCAACAGATATATAATATAAAATATATTACAGAAGAAAATAATATGGTTATAAAATCAAAGTTTTTCATTAACCTACTCCAACAGGAAGAGTTAAAACTGGTCCAGTATCTATAACTTTTGCAGATTGTAAATTATACAGTTCTAATAATAGCATAAAAGTTCTTTTAGAAGAAAGATCACAATCTTTTATATAAAACCATAAATCCCTGTATTTAATGGCTGCATAAGGGTTTTTAGGTTTTATTGAACTACTATAAATTGACATTATATTTTGTGAATTTGAACTTTTATCCAAAGATAAATCTATTGCTATACTATCTTCAATATCTTTATCTGGAATGATTACATTATGTGATAAATTATTCATACAAGATAGTATTGATCTTGGTAAAATACCTACCCGGCCTTTTTTATCAAACCCTTGAGTTACATTTAAAACATACATGTCATTATCTAAAGTGGTAATATTTAGCAGCTCTGCTAATTTTTTACTATCTTCATTATCTGCATTGAATGCAAATTGAATAGATTTTAAAGCACATCCATTTTCATTGCTTTTTGAATTTAAAACTCCAATTTGCAAGTCTCCATTTTCTTGAAGTTTATTCATCAATATTATAACTTCTATGAAGTTTTTATATCTTGGATTTTTTTCCATTATCAGTTCTTTTTCTTTTGGATTATTATGATATTCCAAAAAATTTTGAACAGCTAATCTAAATACTCTATAAACATCCCAACCAGCATATATTACCTGTTGAATTGTTGATACATCTAATGGTTTCATTAATTGATTAGCAAATTCTTGGCCTTGAAGAGGTTGATATTGAATAGTTGGTTGATTTTGCCAAAGAGTCTCCCCTCCTAAAATAGTTGGATTTGTTTTATTAAATCCAGGAAAAGAAAATAATGCGCTCGCTGAATTTTTAAAAGTAAAAGAAGAGGTAACAGAAGATACTTGTAAAAATAAAGGAGTATCATAGTATCTAAGCCTTACTAAATTTAAAAGCATTTCTTCAGAATTTGTTTTTTGTATTTCAATATTATAGGCGTTTCTACCACCTGGACCCTCCAACACATTGCTAGCTGGCATGTGACAAGCATTTAAGAAAAGACTTAGGAGTCCAATATATATTTTTTTCATTTTTTCTCCTTAAAGCTCACTTTAAAAAAGATATAATAAAAAATAAATGAAAATTATAGAAAATTATAAAAAAAATATTTAAATTTAGATAAATTTCTATTAATCTTGTTATTAATGCAAAAAAATATAAAAAGGATTTATATGAAAAAATTACTTTTAGCTATTTTAATTCCAATATTTACATATGCCTATCAACCTCCACAAGATGTTTTTTTCAATGGTCCTTTTGCTGCAAGTGATGGAGGTATAACTCAAAGAAAAACATTTCCTTTTCATTTTACAGTCTTGTATTCAAGTTCAAACTATGTATATAAATCTGATTGGACGAGAAGAAAAACGGTGATTACAGAAAACATACATCCTTATTTTTCACTCAAAACTGGCATATTTAAATGGATGGATCTTACTATTGGATCTGGAATGATACATACTAAACAAAAATCTAATAAATCCATTTCATGGACAGATACTGCTTTAAATGCAAAATTTAGAATATTTAAAGAGGGTAAATATTTACCAAAAGCAAATTTCGCTTTTACTGAAACAGTTCCATCTGGAAAATATAATGATTTAAATAAAAGCAAATTATCTTTAGATGCATCAGGTGCAGGTGCATTTCAAAGCATGTTTGGTTTAAATATGTCTAAAACTATCAATTTAAAACGATTCCCCTTTCAACTTTTATTTAACATAATGTATTCATTCCCTTCTAAAGTTGAGGTATTTGGATATAATGCATATGGCGGTATTAATGTAAATCATCAAGTTACAAGAGGATTTGTTAAACCTGGAAAACTCTTTATAACTAATCTATCTATTGATATTAGTTTAACTAAAAAATTGGACTTCTCAATGGATGCTATATTCGCTAATTCTTCTAAGATTAGATTTAAAGGAAGATTCGGTGTTTTAATTCCAGGATTTCATGGATCAATTCCCTATGAATCTCCTACAACACCTTTTTTCTCTTCTAACAACACTATTCCTCTAGTGCCAATTATACCTTCATTAGGAGAAATTGAATCTATAACAGCACCTAGCAGCACAATAATATCTCTAACGCCATCTTTGGGATATGCTTTTTCAGATAAGTTTAATGCCCTATTAACGTATTGGACCTCTGTTGCTGGAAGAAATACTTCTGCTTTTAATTCAATTGCTTTAACGCTATCTTACACATTTTAGGTTCGAAAAAAAACAATCACATTTTTTTTTAAATAATGGTTGACTAAATTTTATAGCTTTACTAAACACAAAAATATGAGATATAAAAATATCTATCATTAAATTTACTAAAAGGGGAAGGAAAATGTCTGAAGCAAAAATGGGAGATTTAGTTAAAGTTCATTATACAGCTAAAGCTGAAAATATGATGATTTTTGACTCAAAACAACAGGTAACTCCTTTAGAGTTTAAAATTGGAGATGGTCAAATTATTCCTGCATTTGAAAGCGCTTTAATAGGCATGAAAGCTGGAGATAATAAAACAATAAACATTCAATCAGACGAAGCTTTTGGCCCATATGTAGATGAGCTAATAACAAAAGTAGATAAAAATCAACTTCCACCAAATTTAGATTTAACAGTTGGACAACAGCTTCAAATACAACAACCAGACGGTCAAGTTCTTTTAGTAAAAGTATTAAATATTGCTGATAATGATATAACTTTTGATGCTAATCACCCCCTAGCTGGCAAAGATATAATTTTTGATATCAATTTGGTAGAAATTTTATAAATTTTAAAAATGACTTTTTTTTTTGAAGTGTTATAATACCTTTAAAAAATTTGGAGGTCATTTTGCTTAGCAAAACTATAGAAAAAGCATTTAACGATCAGTTAAATAAAGAATTTTATTCATCATATTTATATCTTTCAATGAGTGCCTATGCCGAGAGTAAAAATTTTAGTGGCATGGCACATTTCTTAAAATTAAAAGCTCAAGAAGAAAGAGAGCATGCTTTAAAAATTTTCGATTATATCATAGATAGAAGAGGCACTATTTTATTAAAAGATATAAAAGCTAACATTACTAAATTTAAATCAATTTTAGATCTATTTGAAAAAAGTTATGAGCATGAGTGCAATGTAACTAAATTAATAAACAACTTAATTACTCTAACAGGTAAAGAAAAAGATTATTGTTCTAAAGCTTTTCTGCATTGGTTTGCAATAGAACAAATCGAAGAAGAAAAAACATCTCTTGATATTGTAGAAAAATTAAAAATTATAAAATCTGATGGCCCATCACTTTATATGTTAGATAAAGACCTTAAATCTTCAAACAATACCAAATAGATATAAAATTAGAGCTTTTTGTGAATCAAAAAGCTCTAATAATATTATTTATTTATGCACTGTTTTTCTTGTAACTAGAGGTTTGAAAGCATCTTTTAAAGAAGTTTCTAAATCTGATATATCTTTTGAAGACCATAGAGTTTTATCAGATCTTACAAATGTTGTTTTGTCATCTCTATTATCCAATCTAGTTGCTGGAAGATAAAATCTTTTGCTATGAGCATTAATAGTTATAGTATTTGGATACTTCGAAGTACTTAGCAAGTAATTAAAATCATCACATCCATAGTCATTATACATAACAGCTAGAGGCACACAATGATTTAAAATAGAGCCAGGATCATTTGGATCTTTTCTAGCTTCATTTTTTCTTCTTGATTCTTCAGGAGATACCCAAACATATAAAACTGATGAATTATTTAATATTTTTTCACTTAAAAGAGAAAGTGAATATTGATATCCATAAGGTTTTGGAAGTGGAAAAGCAGCACCATCAGCACCACCTCTTGCAAATTCTATTACTATAGTTTTATCTTTATATCCTTTTTTAATTTGAGAATTTTTCTCATTTATAACATCTAATGAATCTTTATCTAAAAGTAAACACAGCTCTTTTTTTAATTTTTTATCCATTTTTTTAAAAGGAGCTTCTAACCCCGCTTTAATTCTAGATTGATCTAGCCTTTTAAATATATATTCGGTTGGTGAAGATGCATTTATAATATTTTGATTGATTAAATCATCAAAATCTTCATTTAAAAGATGCATTAATGTTCCCCATTCTTTTGCATTACTAAAGGAATTTACTGGGGATACAAAAAAAATGGGATCTAAATTTTTCTTAGATAATTCTTCAGATATTCTTCTCATCATATGAACATACAAAAAGTCATCTAATTGAATAGTATCTTTTATACCAAAATGTTTTTCTAATTGATCATTAGAAAAAGTATTTAAAAACTTTCTAACTTCTGATTTCCCGGAACCTGGAAGAGCGAGTATTAAAAGAACATTTAAGTTATTTTCCAACATTGCTTTTTTTTCAATTTTATCAAAGCTACCCTTAGGGAAAGCAAAGCTGAACATTAAGATAAAAAAAAGCATAAACTTTGTAATATTTTTCATTTTGACTCCTTTAAAAACATAATAGTTTTTGTAAAAATATTTATTTTTTAACTTAAAAAATCTTAAATAAATAAAAAGAATTTATCAATAAAAATAAAAAATTGTTTTCAAAATTCCTAAATTGGATTATAAAACAACTATGAAAAAAAATAATCAAAAAAACATAACATTTTTCATAGTTATTTTTTTTATTTTTATCTTAGCATTTTTTTATAAAAAATCTTATACATCTAATTTATTTTTAAAAATCTATCACTCTATTAGATATGATAAAATTAATGATTATCCAAATAAATTTGTAAAAGTTGAAGTTCGATTATATAAGGACTCAAATTTAGAAATTGAAAAATTTCAAATTGGATCTAATAAATTCGATATAGAAAATTTATCTTCCAATGAAATTAAAAAAGTTTATTTGAATTTAAGGCCTGGAGACTACACTTTAAAATGGTGGATCAAAACCAAGACATTATTAGAATCGAACAGAAAACTATGTAAAAATAAATTTAAAATAAACAGATATGACAAATGGATAAACATTGTCCTAAAAGGTTCTAATTCATACATTAAATAAAAGATTCTACATACTTTTTTAACAAAAACAAATATAGCTTAATAATTTCTTTTTTTTTATTACCATTCATTATAACCTTGGATAAGGTTTTTATATTTTTAGTTTCAACTTATTGTCTAAGAAGTAAAACCAATGAAACATTTAAAGGAAAATTTATTATGAAACTTTACGTAGGCAACTTGCCATACACATTTAATACAAAAGATCTAGAAGATCTATTTGAAAAATTCACATCAATAACTAGCGTTAAACTAATTATTGACAGAGACACTAACAAATCTAAAGGATTTGGTTTTGTAGAATTAGACGATGATGAAGCTAAAACAGCTGTCGAAGAGCTAAATGAAAAAGAATTTGATGGAAGAAAAATCGTTGTAAACGAAGCTCGTCCACAAGAAAAAAGAGATCCTAGAGGTCCTAAATCTTTTAGCAGAAGAAGATAATTCAAAATATTTTTAATATTACAAAATTATTTAAACCCTACTTTTTTAAGTAGGGTTTTTATTTTGACTCTACACTAAAATAGAACTCATCAAAAATAAAAATTTTTTATCTAAAAAACATTCCAACAGAAATCCTTTCATTGCACTATTCGAAATGGAGGCATACAAAAAAATCTTGTTGTTCAAAATGGTAATATTATAGAACAAAAGCCTATTACATAGCTCATTCCAATATCGAAACATTAGCCTTATTAGATTCAAGAGAACAAAGATATGAATTGGTTGCAATGGCGGACGCGGTCACAACCAATTCGCACTTTATCACTCATGCCCATGATGATTAAAATTACTCTAGAGCAAATAGTTCCTTTATATAAAAAGCTAGCTCCTAAAATTAGAGAATTGAAAGTTTTAGGTATGACAAATATTGAAATTGCAAAAAGCTTAAAGCTCAGTGAAAAAACAATTAGAAAAGCCTTAAATTTTTAGGTTAAGGCTTAGTTTTTTTTAGAGTCTTTCAAATCCCGCTCAATCGATGTCTTCACTAACCCTATATTCAGTTCTCTAACAATTCAAGAAACATAGAGGATATTTTTTAAAGTATAGATCAGGTGGAAAATGAAATTCCTTCTTTTGATTGTTTCATTTCCGCCCCATTTTTACCAGTAATAGAACCTTTCCCCACATCAACAGAATTGTGCTCTGTTTTACTCGAACTGCCATCTTTAATTTGAAATTTAGTGCCACTAGAACTTGTTAAAAAAATAGATTCTTTTGCAAAAATTTTTGATCCTGAAATATTTATATCCCCATTTTTAGCTAAAAATTCAATGATAGAATCGGAAATAATTTCAGCATTTTCAATTTCAAGAGATTTTGAAAGCTCATTTTTAAAATCTTGCAAAGAAGAATCTTGTTGTTCCTGGAAAAATTTTCTTGCAACATCATAAATAAAGCTAGACGCAATATTAACACCAAAAGATATAAGTAACGAATCAAGAGACATAAAATACCACCTTAAATTTTTTAGATAATTATGCTTTTTTATACATTATTTGTCAAAAAAACATTTCTTTAAAAACATGACTCTCAATAAGATACGAACGAAGTGGGTACCAATTCGTACTTTGTCGCTCATACCTGTTCAGATTAAAATTACTATGGATGAGGATATTCCGCTATACCGAAAAATAGCACCGAAGGTTAGAGAATTAAAAGTACTTGGAATGACAAATGTTGACATTT
>JAAKFI010000040.1 GCA_011065125.1 Candidatus Anoxychlamydiales bacterium
TTTCATTAAAAAAATAGAATTTATAAATAAAAAAGTTCCAAGTAGAATTTCCATATAAAGTGATATAGTGCTATCCGCCCATCTAAAGGACATAATGCCACCTAGAATGACGATAATTGAATATAAGATAGATAAATAAGCATAAGTTTTCATATAAACGCCTAAGATTGTTTTTCTTATTTTGCAATGAATAATCTTTTTTTTAAAGTTCTTATAAAAATAAATTTGAAATCATGAACCTTTTAGACTAAATTTAATAAAAATTGTATATTATTATTCGTTTATAATAAAATTGATTTATGAAAACAAAAGTTTATAAAGAATTAAATTTAAAAGATTTAAATGAAATTGAAAAAATGATTAAAGAAGGATCTGTTATAGCTTTTCCAACTGAGACGGTATATGGTCTTGGTTGTGATATATATAATAAAGAAGCAACAGATGAGATTTTTAAATTAAAAAAAAGAGATAGAAGTAAGGCATTAATCGTTCATATTTCAAATATTTCTCAAGCTGAAAAGATAGCTAATTTAAAAGATGATTTTTATATTTTAGCAAATCATTTTTTTCCAGGTCCTTTAACATTGATAGTTGAAAAAAAAGATAATGTAGATATTTTATCGAATAATAATACTATTGCCATTCGTATGCCTAATAATAATAAAACATTATCCTTTATTGAAAAAACAGGCCCTATTTTTGGAACATCAGCAAATATATCAAATAATAAAAGTCCAATTAAAATAGATGAGGTTTTAAGGGATTTTAATAACAAACTATCAGTTATAATAGATGATGGAATTTGCAAAGATAAAAAGCCTTCTACTATACTAGATATTACTAAAGAGCCATATAGAATTTTAAGAAAGGGAAGTGTTTTAAAAGAAGATATGGAAAGTATAATCAAAAAAACAATTAATGAAGTAAATTAATGAAAGAAGATGATGTAATTGAGCCTAATGAGATCATAATAGATCAAGAAAAAACTAATGAAGAAATATCTGACATAGATCCTTTTAGTAGGTTTTTAGCTCGATTTTTGGATTATTCTATTTTTACTATTTTTTTAGTTATTCTATCTAAAAAACTTCCTTTTTTAAATAATATTTTTGAGAGCAGTGAGTTTATTCCTATTCAATTTGCTCTTTGGATTCCAATTGAAGCTGTTTGTTTGAGCTATTTTGGATACACCCCAGGAAAACTACTTTTAAAAATTAAAGTAAGAGATTTATATAATCATAAGCTAAGATTCAAATCTTCAATTAAAAGAAGCTTATCTGTTTGGTTTAAAGGACTTGCAATGGGAATTAATATCCTTAATCTAATAGCTCTTTTTTTCTCATTTTATAAACTTAAAACTTATAAAATAACATCTTGGGATAAAGATGAAAAATGCAAAGTTACACATAAAAAAAACAACAAATATGTAACTATTTTTTGCGTAGTTTTCATTTTTTTTACGCTAATTTTACAAATTTATACAAAAAACATTTAATATAAAGTTTTTTTTATTTATATCTAAAATAACTACACTAGACTGGTTAAGGGAAGGTATAAATTGAACTTAAAATTAAATAAATTAAATAATTTAGATTATTTTTTTAATCCTAAATCTATAGCCATTATTGGTGCTAGTGCAAAAAATCTAAGTGTTGGAAAAACACTTATAGAAAACTTAAAAGAATCATATAAAGGCAAAATATATTTAATAAATCCAAAAAGAAAGAGTATTTTGGGTTTAAAGACATATCCTAAAATAGAAGATGTTAAAGATAAAATAGATTTAGTGATTATTGCCACCCCTGCAAAAACAGTACCCAGCATAGTCAAAGAATGTTCAAAAAAGAAGATAAAAGCTGCAATTATCATATCTGCTGGATTTAAAGAACTTGGTAAACCCGGAATAGAATTAGAAAATCAAATTAGAAAAAATAAAGGGGATATGAGAATTATTGGTCCAAATTGTTTGGGTATTATCAATTCTTTAAATAAATTAAATGCTAGCTTTGCAAAAGATATGCCCCTTAAAGGGAAATTAGCCTTTATATCACAATCGGGCGCTTTAGGATGTGCTGTTTTAGATTGGAGTTTAAAAGAGAAAATAGGTCTGTCATCTTTTGTTTCTATTGGTTCTATGATAGATATAAATTTCTCTGAATTAATTAGTTATTATGGAAAAGATCCCAATACAAAAGCAATATTAATCTATATGGAAAATATAGCAGATCCTTTAGAGTTTTTAGTAGAAGCTAGTAAAGTTACTTTAAAAAAGCCTATAATTCTTATAAAAGCTGGAAGGTCATCTGCAGGATCAAAAGCTGCGACCTCACATACTGGGGCGATTACTGGCAATGATGAGGTTTTTACTGCAGCTTTAAAAAGAGCTGGTATATTACAAGTAAATACAATATCTGAGCTTTTTTCAATTGCAGATTTAATTTCAAAACAACCATTATCTAACAATCCAAATCTAGCGATTATAACTAATGCAGGTGGTCCTGGAGTTATCGCAACAGATTCTTTAGAAATTAATAATGCTTTTTTAGCAAAACTTAGTAAAAAAACGTACTTAGAATTGAATAAATTTTTACCAAAAGCATGGAGTCATAGCAATCCAATTGATATTTTAGGAGATGCTAGTGATGAATTATACGCCAAAACTGTTAAGGTTTTAGTTAAAGATAAAAATATTGGAGGGATTTTAATAATTTTAACACCTCAACATATGACAGAAGCTACAAAAGTTGCAAAAAAGTTAAAATCTTTTTCTAAGTTAAACATTCCAATTTTCACATCTTTTATGGGAGGGGATAGCGTTACAATAGCAATAGAAGAATTAATAAAAGAAGGGATACCAAATTTTCCTTTTCCTGATGATGCTACAAAAGCATTTTCAATGATGAGTAAATATAGCAAAGATTTAAAAAAGATATATCAACCATCCAATAAAAACAAAACTCTAATTAATGAAAACAAGAAGAAAAAAGCAAGTGAACTATTAAAAAAGGCATTTAGTAAAAATAAACTACTTTTAGATGAATATGAATCTAAAAAGTTGATTGAATTATATGATATTCCAATAGTTCAAACATTTATAGCTAAAACAAAAAATGAAGCAGTAAAATATTCTAAAAAAATAGGTTTTCCAATAGTTTTAAAGATATATTCAAAGACAATTACTCACAAAAAGAAAGTAGGCGGTGTTAAGCTTAATTTAAAAAATGAAATAGATGTGAAAAAAGCTTTTGATGAAATCTATTCAAATATAAAAAAAATAAAGAAACAAAAAGAGTTTTTAGGTGTAACAGTTCAAAAAATGATCAAATTAGATGGATATGAAGTGATTGCAGGAAGCACTTTAGATAATCAATTTGGTCCTGTTATAATTTTTGGATCCGGAGGCTCTCTAGTTGAAATTTATAATGATAAAGCTTTAACCATTCCTCCAATAGATAAAAAATTAGCTAAAAAGATGATTGAAAGCACCAAAATTTATAAAGCTATAAAAGGATTAAAAAACAATAAACAAGCTTTAGAGAAACTGCAAGATATCTTAGTAAAATTAAGTTATTTAGTTTTAGATTTTCCTGTTATAAAAGAAATAGATATAAATCCAATATTAATATCTAAAGATAAAATAATAGCTTTAGATGCTAGGGTGTTATTAAATCCTTCTCACAGGCTTAAAAAACGTTTATAAAGATTTTTTTAATCGTTATTTAGATAAAAAATAATTGAATTTAAGATCATAAATAGCTGATAATTAATTCTTTTAATAACAGTTCAAATATTTTCACATCTGTAGTATAATAGGTAACATATAATATTTAAGGTAGTTTGATGAAACCGAAATTGAGAAATACTTTAAAAACTAAAGAAATAATAGAAACTTCCATTAGAGTTATGTCTTTCAATATTAGATGGAAAGGTTGTGAAAACAATGAACCTACTGAGATATGCTGGAAATCTAGAAAAGAAAATGTAGCATCAATTATACGCTTCCACAAAGCTGATATTTTAGGACTTCAAGAACCTACCAAAGATCAACTAGATGAGTTAAATAGCCTTATTCCTGAATATGCATATTGTGGACAAGGTTTAGAAGATGGAGAAAATAAAGATCCTGTAAATCCTATACTTTATTTAAAAGATAGATTTAAGCTTTTAGATAATTCTATATTTTATTTATCGGACACTCCCGATATTCCATCTATCGGATGGAATGCTAAATTTCTAAGAGCTGTTACATGGGCAAAGTTTAAAGATTTTAAAACTGATGAAGTCTTTTATATTTTCAATACTCATTTTGATTATCATTCAAAATCAGCAAGAGATAAAAGCGCTAAATTATTAAAAGAAAAAATAAAAGAAATAGCAAATGATAGTTCATTTATCGTAACAGGTGATTTTAATATCTTTCCAAATCTTGGAGGAAACGAAACCTATAAGCTTCTTACAAATGATAATTTATTAATTGATGCTCATTTTAAATCAATTTTTCCACATCATGGCCCTACGGGATCTTGGTCTGGATTCAAAGAGCCTGGACAGCCTGGAATTAAACCAGATTATATCTTTGTAAGTAAATCTTCTAAAGTTTTAACACATGGTATCTTAGCAGATTCTTTTGATGGCAATTATCCATCGGATCACTTGCCTGTTATTGCTGAAATAGAAATTAAGTAAATTATTTAAGATCTAAAGCTTTTAGTAAATTACTATATACAACTTCCATACTTCCGTTAGCATCAACACTTTTAAGTTCGTCTTTTTTATTATAATAATCTATTAGTGGTTTGGTCTCATTGTTATAAGCTACAAGTCTTTGTTCTACCACTTCTTTAGTATCATCTTTTCTTTGAAAAAGTTCTGCTCCACATTTATCACAAATACCTTCTTTTTTAGGAGGCATGAATTTATTATTATATGGAGTATGACATTTTGAACACATAACTCTATTTGTAATTCTATCAAGTAATAAAGATTTATCTATATCTAAACTCAAAGCTATTATTTTAGCTTTATTATTCAATCTATTTTCTAAAGTTTGGGCTTGGTTGACAGTTCTTGGAAAGCCGTCTAAAATATATCCATTTTTATAATTATTTTTTTTGATATGATCAAATAACATATCAATTACTAAATTATCAGGAGTTAGATTTCCTTCTTTTATATATTTTAAAGCTTCTTTTCCAAGATCAGTTTCTTTTTTAATATTTTCTCTAAATAAATCACCTGTTGAAATATGAGGTAAATTAAGCTGAGCACTTAATTTAATACCATGAGTTCCTTTACCAGCACCGGGAGGTCCTAACATTATTACAACTAACTCTTTATCTTTAATATTTTTCTTTGAGCTACTCATTTGATGCATAAATATTACTCCTAAAGCTGTAATTAAAAAAAATAATAAATATATAATAATTTTTTTCATAAATAATGCTGATAATTTAATTAATTTCCTAAAGCATTATATTATAAAAAATAAGCTCTTGTAAACTTAAAAATTATTCAGTTTTAAAATGACAGGTTTTGCCAGATTTTATGGAGTTGGAAACAGGGCATGTTTTCATAGCCTTATCAAATAACTCTCTTGCTTTTTCAGTATCTGATGCTCCTTTAACTGTAATTGAAATATCTAAATGAGTTAAAACAATATGACTATTTTCAGCTGATTTATCCATTGTAACATCAATAGATCCTAAAAGTTTTTCAAATTTCAAATCATTTTTTTCACATATTGATTTATAAACAGCTATTATACAGTTTAAAACAGCAAGAGCATACAAATCCTCAGGGGAGTAAGCTTTTCCAGGACCATTAAATTCAGGTGGAATTGCTATTTCAATTTTAGGATATTCTTTTACAAAGCTTTGCCATTTATTTGAAATACCATAACTAGCTTCTGCTTGAACTACAAAATGCAAAGGGTACATAATACCTCCAGGTTATATAAAACTTACCTTAGCAAAAGATTTAATTTTTTTGCAAAGTATGTTATTATAAATATTATGTTAAACAAAAAATTTAAAATTGAAAAAAATAATAAGTTATATTCTCTTTCTAAAAAGGAATTAGAAGATTTTTTAGAAATTGAATATATAACAAATTTAAAATTTGAGAAATTTTCATATTTTGAAAATATAAAAAAAAGATGTGCCAATGCAGCTAAAGAGGGATATATCTCTAAAGAAATTTTATGGCATGGAATTTTCTATGAAAAAGAAATCTCAACAAATACACATCTAGATTTGTTAATAAAATGGATAAATCCAATAAAAGAATATGGACTTTTTGCTTCAAATGATCTAAAAAAAAGAACTTTTATTGGTGAATATTTAGGACTTGTTCGGAAATACAACAAAAAAATAGATGATAAAAATGCTTATTGTTTTGAGTATAACATAGGATATAAAAAAACACCTTATACAATAGATGCAAGAGAAAAGGGGAGTTTGATTAGATTTGTAAACCACTCAGACAAACCAAATATAAGCCCACTTGCAGTCCTCCATAATGGTATTATACATATTATATTTAGAACAAATAGAGATGTTAAAAAAAATGAAGAATTAACTTACGATTATGGACCAAATTACTGGTCTAGAAGAGAAAAACCAAATTAGGAATATTATGAAAAATGTAATAATGGGAAGAAATACAATTAAAGAAGTTTTAAAATATAAAATAAATATTTTTATAGAGGTATATACATCTGCTCACGAAAATGATTTTTTAGTAAAAGAGCTTAAAAAAAATAATATTTTAATAAAATTTGTATCTAAAAAAACACTTTTTTCCCAAGTTAAATCTGAATCTCATCAAGGGTTTGTAGCAAAAATAAAATCTAGAAGATTTATTGAATTTAAAAGGCTAATTGAAAAATTAGAGGATAAAGATAGATCTTTAGTAATTATGCTAGATTCTATTTATGATCCTCAGAATTTAGGAGCAATTTTAAGAGTTTGTGAGTGCTTTTCAGTTGATAGTTTAATGTTTTCTAAAAATAGAGGCACGGATATAACGCCTGTAGTTACTAAAATTGCAAATGGAGCAAGTGAACTTTTAGATATTTGTATAGTATCTAATTTAGCTAGCACAATAGATCAGTTTAAAAAAGAAGGTTATGAAGTTGTATCTAGTATTTTAGATGAAAAAGCAAAAAAATTAAATGAATTTAAATTTGCAAATAAAACTCTTTTGATATTAGGGTCGGAAGGAATTGGAATACAACCTCTTATTGTAAAAAAATCTGATGATTTATTATATATCCCAATGAGTGGTAGGTTGCAATCTTTAAATGTATCTCAAGCAGCTAGTATTTTAATTGCGGCTTTTAACAAAACCTTTTGATCTATCATATCTATATTTTGATAGTTCAGCTTTTAAATAATCATCTATTTGTCTTTCAATATCTGGTTTTTCCTCTTCTTTTAAAGATAGAGCTTCTAAAATTTTATCTAATCTTTCTTTAAAGTCTAAAAAGCCATCTACAAAAAACTTTTCTATATCATTTTGTGCTTCTTTTGTTGTTGTAGTTATTTTTTTTACAAAATGCTGCAAAGCATCTATTTTTAATGTGTCTTTTAACTCTTCTAATCTTCTTTCTCTTGTTTTTTCATGGATATGCTCTAAATTAAACAAAATATAATAGAAGTCTTTTAAAAGATTAAAAACAGCCTTAGCAATTTTTTTAACAAGACCATTTTTATCTTCTTTAAAATGAATTACTGTATAGGGGAAATAAGCTTTAACATTTTCTTTTATTCTATAAGCAAAAAATATCATAAAATACCTTTAGTATTTTTAATTCAAAAATATTTTAAGTATTAAAGATATTTAATAAAGATATTTTTAAACTTCAGTCCATAAAATTTCTAGATTAGAAATTCCTTTAGAGGACAAATATGTATCTAAGTTACTTTCAATATTTTTGCCCTGAAGTACAATGGCATATAATTCTTCCATATTATCTATTTCTTTTGTGATATCAAGCATTTCTTGAATTTTATTATAAAGCTCATCTTCTATGTCTTCATACCCAAGATCAATGCTTTCTAAAAGAGTAGACTTTAAAGTTTGCAAATTATCTAAAATAGCTTCTCTTTTATTTATAAATTCATGACTGTTTTTCACTTTTTTTCCTTTTATTATACTCTAATAATTTTAAGTATTTATAAAAAGCAGTATTTGCATTGTATATAGAAATTTCAAAACCTATACCTTTTCCTAAAAAACCTTTTTTTAAAATATAGCATTTAAAAAAAGTAAAAATTGCATGAGATATAGCTTTAAAGTAAGAAGCTTTTTTTATGTTTTGATTTTGCTTTGCAAAAAGAGTGGAATACTTATCCATTTTTTTTAAAAAATCAGATATATTTTGATAAGGAGTATGTTTAATTGGATTTTTTAAAATTTTAATATTTAAGTTTTTTGAATCTATTGTTTCATGAACTTGTTTGTTTAAAAAACTTGTTTCTTTTCTATTATATAACCTTTTAACAATATCACTTTGCCAGGATGCAAAATTTATTAATTTCCCTTTATAATAGTTATCTCTTTTTATTGAATAAATATTGTTATCATCTAATTTTAAGTTTAATATCTCATTTATTAATTCATCACTTAAAACTTCATCACTATCTAATGCTAAAATCCAATTATTTTTAGCTTTTTTACAAGCTTCGTTTCTAAGTGGCCCAAAACCAATAAATTCAGATGTAAATATTTTTACATTACGATATTTTTTTGCAATTTCTAATGTATTATCAACTGAACCATTATCATAGATAATAACTTCATCAAAATCTCTAGTAGAATAAAGAGTTTTATCTATAGTTCTAGAAACATTTTTTGTTAAAATAACAACACTTATCATAGATAAAAGATTATCATATAATTAAAATATATGATATGTTTTATTTTTAAGTAAAATTAAATAGGAATCGATGATGAGAAAAGCATATACCTTTGATGATGTTGCATTAGTACCACAGTTTAACAATATCCCATCTAGGACAGAACCTACTTTAAACAGTTGGCTTACTGCAGAGACAAAATTGGATATCCCAATTATTGCATCTAATATGGATACCGTAATGAGTGAAGAACTTGCTGATATTTTGATTGAAAGAGGATCAGTTCCTATATTTCATAGATTTACTAATTTTGATACTCAAGCAAAATGGGTAAAAAAATATAAAGGAAAAATTTTTATTTCATGTGGTATTAAAAATATAGATTTTCCTAAAAAATTATTAGATTTAGGCGCTAACGGAGTATGTATTGATGTAGCTCATGGTCATTCTGATAGAATGATGGATTTTATTGAAGAGATAAAAAAGAAATATCCTAAATGTGAAATTATAGCGGGAAATGTATGTACAGCCATGGCCTATCATGATTTAGTAAATGCTGGAGCTGATGCTGTAAAAGTAGGGATTGGTCCTGGTGCCATATGTACTACAAGAATTGTAACTGGATTTGGAGTACCTCAATTTACAGCGATTGCTGAGTGTGCAAAAATAGCATCTAAATTAAGAGTCCCTTTAATTGCTGATGGTGGAATTAGAACATCTAGAGATGTAGTTTTAGCTCTTGCTGCAGGAGCTAGCTCTGTTATGATAGGAAAGCTGTTTGCTTTAACTAAAGAAAGTGCTGCTCAAAAAAAAGAAATGAAAGATGGCCTTTATGCTAAATACAGAGGTCAGGCAAGTGAGGATTTTCAGAAGGAGTATTACGGTGGTTTAAAAGAAAAAACAACGGCAGAAGGTACTAACTTTTGGGCTAAAGTGAATGGAAGCGCAAATGAACTGCTAGATCAGCTTTTAGGAGGAATCAGAAGTGGCATGACTTATGGAGGAGCTAGAAGCATAAAAGAATTGCAAAGAAAAGCAGAATTTGTAGAAGTTTCTAACTCTTATATGGCAGAAAGTAATCCAAGACCAAATAATTAGAAATGTTTAAAGACTCTTATAAAAAAAAGAAAATATATGATCCAATACATGGATTTATAAAATATGACGAAATAGAAAAAAACCTAATTGATTCTACTGCTTTTCAAAGATTACATTACATTAGACAGCTTGGAGTTTCATATCTTGTATATCCAGGCGCTACACATACTAGATTTGAACATTCTTTAGGAGTGATGGAACTCGCATCTAAAATTTTCAAAAGGCTGCATACCTCCATTAGAGCAGATGTTTTTGATTTAGTTCCAAGAAGGGGATCTGAAGATTATAGATATTATAAAAAAATACTAAGACTTTCAGCTCTTTGTCATGATTTAGGGCATCTACCTTTTTCTCATGTTGCTGAGAAAAAAATACTGCCAAAATACGGACATGAAAGATGGACTTATAACATAATTCAAAGTCCTATTTTAGATAAAATATGGCAAAAACTATCTAAAAAAATTGGATTTGAAAATAGAAATATCAAAGAAGATATTATCAAACTGTCACTTGGTGAAAAATCACTTGAAAGACTTAAAATAAAAACTAAATTTACATCATTTGAGAAAATGCTTTCTCAAATTATAACAGGAGATTTTTTCGGAGCTGATAGAATAGATTATTTGCTTAGAGATTCAAAATATACAGGAGTATCATACGGCTTATTTGACTATCTGCAATTAATTGAAATGCTAAGAATATTACCCTCTAAAAACAAAGAGTTAGTTATTGGAATTGATGAAAATGGATTAGAATCTTTAGAAGCTCTTTTACTTGCTAGGCATTTTATGCATAAAAGAGTATATCAACATCCATCCGTTAAAGCCTTTAATTTTCATTTAACTATGTTTATGCATGAAATATTTAAAAATGGATTTAAAGATGTGGATAGTTTTTTAGATGAGTCCGACCCAACAGTTATAAACAGACTCAATCAAATTGTAAAAAATAAAAATGATCCTCTATATTTTGATGCTTCAAAAATAATATTTAGAAAAAAACATTTTAAAGCAATTCCAGTAGAATACGACATTACAAAAAAAGATATTGATAATTTTAAAGAAAAAAATAATATCCCTGGTAATAAAATATATTTTGATCTTTTAGAAAAAAAAGAAAAAAAATCTTTTAATTTTTTAATATCCAAAAAAAATTTTGATATGATAGAAATATCAAAGTATTCATCTTTAATAAATTCGATTCCACCAACAGAAAAAAACTGGGTATATATCTCAGCAGAGTATGAAGTTTTATTTTTAACTACTTTTAAAAAATGAAGATTGTTTATTGTTTATAATATATAATTGCACATATTTTAAAAGTTAAGAAAATGTCAATTTTAGAAAAAATAAAAAAAAATCTTTTAAATTTTTCTGCTAAAGAAAAATCATTTATACTTTCAGTTTGTCTATCTGTTTTTTTTATATCTTGTGATTATGCGATAATCAGACCAGCTAGTACCTCTATTTTTTTATCATATTATACTTCAAAATTATTTCCATACTGCTGGATGCTAGCTATTCCAATCAATTTATTGATAATATACATATATAACAAGTTACTTTTAAAATATGGTTCATTAAAGACCTTTTTTATTTTTATATTATCTATTATTTTGATGCATATAGCATCCGCTCTATTAATTGAAAAATTTCATTTCATGACATTTTTGCAATTTATTTTTAAAGATGTTTATATACTTCTTTCTTTTAAACAAGTTTGGTCATTAATTCATTCAACAATTGATACAAGTAAAGCTAAGTTTTTATATGGTCTTATGTTTGGAATCGGAAGTTTAGGTTCAGTTTTGGGGGGATTGATATCAGCATTATTTGCTGTTAAAATAGGTTCTCATAATTTATTTTTATTTAGTGTTCCCATATATTTATTGGTATTTTATTTTTATTTAAAAGCTTATAAAAACAGTCCAGTCTTAACAGATGATTATAATCATAATAC
>JAAKFI010000041.1 GCA_011065125.1 Candidatus Anoxychlamydiales bacterium
ATTTTAAAGAAGGATTTTCCCTTATTAAAAAATCTTCTTTTTTATCTTTTATCCTTTTAATTGTAATCTTCATGCAAATATCCACAGCACTTTTAGATTATCAATTTAACTTTTTTTTAGAAAAAAATATTGTAAATATAGATTTAAGAACACAATTTACCGGTAAGTTAACCAGTATAATTAATGGAATTTCTACATTATTCCAATTTTTAGGAGGATTTTTATTAATCCATTTTATTGGTTTGAGAAGATCTCATTTATTAGTTCCCTCCTTATTAATTTTAAATGTAATTGCAATATTTATATACCCTTCTTTTATTATGGCTACAATGGCATTTGTATCTATTAAATCCTTAGACTACTCTTTCTTTGGAATCATTAGAGAAATGTTATACATACCTCTTAAAAAAGATGAGAAGTATAGAGCAAAAGCAATTATAGATGTATTTGCTTATAGATCTTCTAAAGCCTTAGCTTCACTATTTTTAATATTTATACAAAATTTAACAGGCTTAAATGTTATTTTGTTAATTTCAATAATATCTATGACTATTTACTTTATTTGGATAAATATAATTAGGGTAATGTTTAAAAAAGATATTGCTATCGCTTCAAATAAAGCTGAAGTAAATAATTAATTATTATTTCATTAAATAAAGATGCAGTTTATTGCAATTAAATTTAATTAATTCCATTATTAAAAATCACCTTTAATATATAATAATTATTTCCAACTATCTGATTGCTATCTATTTATATTAATAAATTACTAACACCAATCGTAAACAATAATTAATTATTGAAATAAATATACATATTATTATATTAAGTTAATTAAGGAAGGGGGTAATTAATATGATTAAAAAGTTATTTTTAATAATATTTTTATTAGGATCTTATGTTTATTTAGTTTCAACTGATCCTGAAGGTTCTATGCTAGGAAAAGCCCAAAATTTCTATTCTTACTGTCAACATAAATATAAAGGAATGAATTTGAAGTATGAGGTCAATAAATGGCCAAATGAAGTAAAAACACCTATTAAAACACCTGTAAAAAACCAAAAAAATCCAAGAAAACAAAGAAATTTTTAATTAGTTATTTTTTTTGCTAATTTTTCTAAAATTTTATCATCTACTCTTACAGACTCATGTGAAGATAAATAACCTTCATATTTTTCAAAAAACTTATCCAAATAGGCAGACGCTTTTTCCCATTTAGCAATTGTTTTTGTGCCATGCATTGGAATCAATTTAATATGAGCATGATCAACGCCTATATTCTCAAGAACACATCCTGTTCTTCCAACATCATCTAATTTAGCGTCTAAAATTTTTCCAACATGTTTAGCTGCTATGATAATATTTGCAAGTTCATCATCTGGCATATCAAATACATAAGCAGGGTAATGCTTTTTTGGAATTAGGATTGTAAATCCTTGGGTGTTTGGAAAGATTGATAAAAAGGCTATATGATTTTCATCTTCCCATATTTTATGAGAGGGGGATGATCCGTTTGCAATTTTGCAATATAAACAATCTTCCATATAATAGCCTATTTATCAATCTTTGTAACATGATTATAATTTCCTAGCAATTAATCTTTTTTATAAAAACCGTTTAAAATGTTAGTACCTATAATTGTTGTACCTATCATTAAAAGTAAAGGCATCGGCGCTATAAAGCTAAATGCAGCGTTAGCAATTACAATTGCTCCAATTAATGATTTTGCAATGTTATTGATAACTTTGATTATTTGATGGTGCAGTTTATTTTTTTGTTTATTAGGATCTAGTTTATATATTTCATATCCTTCTAAGTATGCTCTTTCTGCAGATTTAGCAAAATAAGAAGCTCCACCTAAAATACTAATTCTAGTTAAAAAGACTGAGCTTACTGCTATTATTTTAAACTTATCAACCCATTTAGCAATTTTTTGGATATCCCACATAGATCCCATAGTTGCTCTTGCAAATTCTTTAGCGCTTTTTTCATCTCTTTTAAAACTGAAAACTGTAGCTTGATGAAACCATTTAGTTGTACTTACTGCAATATCTTGCCATACAAGTGTTGAATAAGCTTGTTTTACAAGTTTGATTAAATTTGTAACGGGAAACAATTCATCTATATCTTCAAAAGTAATCTTAGCATATTCACCACTAAGTTCCATTACTTTAAATACATCTTTTGTTGAACTTTTTAAAAAATTAGATGCTTTAAGCCATGCTGTTTTAATTTCTTTATCTTTACTTGCTAAGTTATTTTGTGCATCTTTTACCTGAACTGCAACTGACATACATTTCTCCTTGATGATTTTTTTTTAAGAGAAGATCTTACTTAAATGATTAATTTTCTAAAAGAGTAAAATTTTTTATTGAAAAATTAAAAAAAGGCTAGTTGCTATTAATACTACAGCAAATATTTTTTTTAAATTCTTTGTATTTATTTTATCTTCAATTTTAATCCCTAAATAAACAAAAAATATCGAGAAAATTGAAATAATTATAAACGCAGGCAAGAATACATACCCAAGTGAATATTTGTTAATTTTATCATATCCCATAAAAACATATGAAAACATTCCAACAATTGACGTTAAAAAAGTTAAAACAGATGATGTCCCAACTAAAGAATAAGATGGTATTTTAATAAATAAAAAAAAGATAGGTAGGGCAATAAGACCACCACCTACACCTAACATTGTAGCTAAAAAACCTATAACAAAAGAACAAATGAAAATTTCAAATTTCTTTAGATTTTTATGAGATAAAATTCTTTTTTTTAAAAGAAGAAGATATAAACCGATAATAAAAGCTATAATAGCAAAAATATATAGTAAAATTTTGTCTTTTATAAAGTAAGATGCAAGGCTCCCAATAATGGCTCCTAATATTAAAGATGGAAAAAACTTTTTTATTATTGGCCAGTAAATTGCAGTTCTTTTTTGATATAAATATGAACTTTCTAATGAAGCTATAGTAATAATAGCAAGCGATGTACCAATAGCAATATGCATAGGTTGATTTATAAATGGAATATTTTGAAACATTAGATATAGAGCTGGAACTAAAATAATACCTCCACCAATACCTAAAAGACCTGCTAAAAATCCACTAAATACAGCAAGTAGAAGATATATTATTAATTGTGTAATCATTAAAAACTGCCTTTTTTTTTAGATATAAAATAAAGAAGATATTTTATCTATATTAAAAAAGTTTAATATTTTGATTGATAGTAAATATTTAAATCCTTTAAATGTTTGAAAATTAAATTAAAACAGGAAAATATTATGGCAGCAGCAGCTTCAGTTAGTGGATCCAAATTATCTCAACAAATGCAAGAATTAGAAATTCAGGAAGATCGAAAAAAACAAAACACAGTAAGATTAGAATCTACACTTAGTGATTTAGATAAAAAAAAATTTGCAAAAATTGGGGAAGTTGGAATGTCCATTTTTGATATATTAAAAGAAGTTGATATAATAAAAACTCTTAATCCAAAAAAATCTATAATTATCATAATCGAAGAAAGATTCAATCCAAGTTATTGTTGCCAAGAAGGTTCTTTGAGTACAAAAGTTAGACATTTTTCGTATATGGAAGATGCTGATACAATAAGTAATAGACGAATTTTAGGAATATTTAAAAGAAATCTAACAAGAAACTTTCAATCAGTTATTTTGCATTGTGCACCTAAAAATATTTTAAAAGAATATGCTTTTGAAAAAGCTAGGTAATTTTAATTGAAGATCCAATTATCTTTTTATTTAATATGTCCTAATAAAAAAATATATTGCTAATAATTCAATAATTTAATATCAATTTTGTAATATTTTTTTGATAGGTGAAAAATGCCTTTTGTTGCTTTATGTGGAGTAGAAAACTTTTTTAGATGGACATGCTTCGATTGCCTGATTGCTCAATGGAAATGTTGTCCTAAATATACAAATATTATAGTTGCTGATCAAGACGATTTGAAAGGTCAAAGATTTCATGATCTTATAGATCAAGCGGAACTACAAGCCGAAGAAAAAAAGCAAACTAGAGTTATTAAAGTACAACTTGATACTGAAGAAGAAATGGATAAATATAGGCTCGTTATTCAAGCTGGTATATTTGAATTTGCAAAAAACTGTATGTCAAAATTAACTCCAAGCGAAGAAGCAGTAAAAGATAAAGATTTAAAAAAACAAGAAGCTTTAGAAAAATTTAAATTTGCTTGCGAACTTGCTAAAGTAGATATTAATCAAAGATATTATGATGGTGTTTTACTAGAAAAAGAAGAAAAAGCAATTTTAAAAAATGTAACATTAATACGAGAGCGCTCCAATAAAGCTTGCATACTTTGGCAAAAATTTGCGTACTTAGAAATTAGAAATTTATTTGATCTCAAACAATTGAAGAAATTAAATCAAATAACTCAAGTGGAATTTGATGTATTTAAGCCTCTTTTAGGAAAAAAATTTAAAACAGTAGATACATTTAAAGATGTAAATACTGATGATAAAAACGCTTTTTTAAAAGCTGCAAAAAAAACAAAAGCAGTTGCTGATGAAAAGTTCTGCTCATGGCTAAGTGTAAGAAAAACAAAAGAGACAAAACCTCTAGTATCAGGTACACTTTTTAGTGCCGTTATGAAAAGCACAAAAAAAAATTTATCAGAAACTGTAGATTCAGGAGCTGGGGCTTTCGAGTCAAAAGACCACTTAGTGCCCACTGCTGAATCAGTATCCGAAATGCCCATAATTGCTGACTTTCAATCTCCAGATGAAAAGTATGAAAACGCTAAGGTTTTTGTTGAAACACTAGCTGATGATAATTCCTCAGAGGATTATTTAGAATTAGGCTATAAAAAGCTTGAAATTATTTGTAAACTAATAGATTTGAATATAGAAGATCTTAAATCAAAAAAAATAGAAAATAAAAAATTAATCGAAGAAATTCATAAATTCAAAACTGTATCATCTGCAATGTTTCATGTTTTCTTAATCCTAAAACAAATTGAAAAAATAGAAGAAGATCAAAAAACAGCTAAACTTAAAGAAAAATTAACCGATGAAATTTACACACAATATTTGATCTTTACAAAAGGCAAAAGAAAAAGATTTAATGAAACTATTTCAAAAGCTAAAGAATTAATTGATTTAGATATAGACACTTTAATTATCATATTCAATATAGCATCAAAATTTAGTAAAGATAGTAAAATAGCACACTCCAAAACATATCCCAGCAACTTTTGGTTTGAAGGCATAGGACTACAAAAATAATTAAAAAAAAATAATAGGTGAATTATGAACTGCTTTATTCAAAAATTATCAAATTATGATTTTAAAGGCTTATATCAATGCCTGCCTGAAATGCACACTATAAGATCTTATTTACCTACTTTAACTCCTTATATGCCAAATTTAAGGCCTTATGTTGTAAGTTTTTGTAAAAGCTTTCAAGAACCAATAAGCTGTCCACCAACTAATTGCACAAAGTGTTTTGAAGAAAAAACAGTAGAAGACATTACAACTTATTGTTTAAACATAGAAAAAAAACACTACATTGGAGCTGCTATTGCAATTGGTTTTTTAGCAATTCCAACAATTGCATATATTGGCAAAAAATTAATGGGATGTTTTAGATCAAATAATACATCTTCAATTCAAAAAACAACTGAAATAGCAACTCTAGTAACAGATACTAGATCTCAGGAATATTCTCGTCCTTTGCCAGCTGAATATCAAATTCAATATATACCAAATATTATTTCAAGAACTAAACAAGATGTTTTAAATGAAACTCAAGGATTGAGTATTCATTTTGAGGTAGAAAAGGGAAGTAAATTAAAAGTATCAATAAATTGCATTAATTTAACTCCAAATATTTTTGAGCATATTTTAAAAGAGTTATCAGAAAAATATCCACAAACTGAGCACATTGAATTTTATAATTTAACAAAAGGATTTGAAAATATTTTTTCAAAGTTAAGTAAATATTCTAAAATTTCCGCTTTAACTTTTACGAATTGCACAAATCTAAGAAAAAAACATATTGATTTTTTATGTCAGCATATTCCTAGTGTTAAAAGATATATTTTTAAAGAAACTGATATTGAAAAATTAGATGAAATAGAAACTCATAAATTAATTACATATTCAGATAAAACTAGTAATCTAGAAGAAAAAACTGTTTATTTTATAAATGATATACATTCATTGGAAGATCCTGATGCATATCGAACAAGAACCCCTAGTGTTACTGCTGGTGGCGAACCATCAAAAACACCGAGTCTACAGAAAAAGGAGTTAACAAATGAAGATATAAAAACTTTTATTTCATCATTAAAAACTAAAGATTATTACCCTATATTTTTAAGTCCTGATCTTTTTTTGGATTTGTCTCAAATTGAAAATTTAGATGATAAATTTTTAATAGAGCTTTTTAAATTTTTAAAAGAAAATGATTTGTACATATCAGGTCTTGATGTTTCAAGCAATAACTTAAATGGATCTTTTTTAGAGTATGGAAAAGGTCTTGGAATAAAAACTTTGATTCTATCAAATTTACAAAAATTTGATTTTGATAATTTAAAATTTTTAAATGATTATCCAAAACTTAAAAATTTAGACTTATCAAATCTTGGAATTAGAGATGAACATTTACTTTATTTAAACCCATTAAAAACCCTTAAAGTATTAATTTTAAATAGATGCCAGCACTTATCTAAAAATTCATTAAAAACATTCATACTTTCAAAATTACATTCATTAGAATTTTTATCCATTGAAGATTGTAAAATAGAAGATAGAGATGCCCAAGAAATTTTAGAGCACCCTCTGAACAGCTCTTTAATACTAGTTCATAATAACAATAGAGATGATAGAACAGTTTACATCAAAAATTTAAATTCTATTAGAAAAGCTTTATTTCATCATTTAGTAAGAATTACAAAGGATATTCATAAGTTACAGTTCATAGGACATACAACTCTTTATTTAGATGATATTGTTAAATTATCAAACATACCATCATTTGAAAAACTAAAAGAATTAGATTTATCTCATGTTAAAGTTGAAGATTTTGCGTTTGATATTGACTTTGAAAAAAGAAGAAAAAGTTATTGTTTCAGAGAAGAAATAGGAAGTGTAACTGACATAAGCCATCAAAAATATAAAGAAAAACATCCCTTTGCTAGATTTAATAAATGGGAAATTAGAAAAATTTCATTTCCTGCATTTGAATTAACTATTGAACGACGTGGAAAAAAAGTAAATAAAATTGAAATTCAAACAAAAGGTGATTTTAATGAAATAGATTTAAAATATCTTATCGAATTTTTAAAAGGTTTTGAAAATATAGATGAAATTAGTTTTAGAGGATCTACTCATCTCAATCAAAATATTTTAATTGAATTATCTAAAATAGCAGATGCTATTAAATTAAAAACCTTAGATATAAGTCATACTAATTTAAAAGAAGAAAATCTTCAAGAAGACTCAGAAGAAAATCCTCATGCTTTTTTAATTAAATTATTTAAAAGTATTTCAACTTTAAATATTGAAGGTTTAAAAAGCACATTAGGACAAGACATAGACGAATCATCCTTTTTAGCAGGATGGAATATAGCCGCTGGATCTGATGATGACCCTAAAAATATTAGAAGAGGGGATATTAATCCAAATAAGCAAGTTGAAATTATTTTAAATAAAGGTAAGAAAATTACAATTTTACCAACATAAATTTAAAAAGAATTTTGACAAACCATTATATTTTTATGTAATATCTTTTTATAGCAATATTAAATGGATTTTTTATGAAACAATTTATTATTTATTCAATAACATCTTTATTTCTTTTAACATCTTGCGTTAAATCAACAACTCAATATGGAGCAATAGCAGAAAAAAATAGAATTAAAATGTTAAATATTACAAAAGAAATGAGTTCCTGTGATGTTAGTTTAACTATGGGAAGACCTTATAAAACAGAAACAAAAGAGATTGATAACAAAAAATATGAAGTATGGTTTTATGTAACAGAAAATCCAATTCTTGGACAAACAATGTTAATAAAAAGAAACTTTACACCACTTATATTTGAAGATTGTAAATTAATAGGGTGGGGGAAAACTTTTTATAAACACGTATTTGATATAGATAATGCAAAAAATAAAGCAAAAGAAGAAGAAAGACAAAAATATACAAATGATAAAGAAGAATGGCCTAGAAACAAACATCTTGAAGTAAAACCCTTAAATGAAAAAAAGGAAGATGAAGTAACTGATAAAGTTTTAGATGAAAAAAAAGAAGAGATAGAAAATGAAAGTCCTTGCCACACAAAAGATAGTTCAAAAGATTATAATTTTTGGGAATAGTTTTAATGGATCAAATTATAAATGATGCTATTGAAGTTTTAAATGGATATGATTTTCATATATATAATTCTTAAGGGATAAGTTTTTTTGCTTAAATATGTATCTAAGTCATTCTATTATATTTGCTATAAATTACCGAGATTAATGGGAGATTAAGTATTAACTCGGAATTATAATCCAAGGATCTGTTGATTCGAGTCCGGATTCCGCAGGTAAGCCTTAATAAAAAAAATGACATCTGCTATTTGATAAAAAATTAATTTTTTTATTTTAATTTAGCCTATGCCATTTATTATTTCATTAAAACCTTATAAAATCACACAAGACCCTGGTCGTTCATCAGGGGGCAAATATAATAAAATTGCATTGCGAACTTTTTCATTTTCATTATATTTGTATGAATAATACGTGCGAACACCTGTTTCAGAATCCTCGGTGCTATTAGGGCCTCGTCGAACTGTATATGTATAATTCTCATTATAAGGTTGTTTGATATATCGAATTCTTTGTTCAACCGTTAACGGATCTAATAAAGCTTTTACGATTTCAACACTATTAGCATAAAATAACAATGTCTTTTTACCAAAGGAATACATAATATACTCAGATTCTCTCTCTGGAGAAATTTTGGATAATAACAATTTAACATGTCTGTAATCATTATTGCGTACAGCAGTGTGTAAAAAAATTGGATGACTAAAAATTTTATCAGCTATAAGATCTGCTGGATAAGCATTTATCAAAGTCTCTAAAAGATCTGTTTGGTAATATATAGCTAAATTTAGAGGATGAGAATCAGTATTATAAACAACTCCAGTTTTTTCTTCTTCTCTCAAAACGCCCCTTGTTCCACTCCATAACCTTATAGCAAAAAATTTATTTTTATCTTGCGTATAAGATAAATCCAAAAGTCTAACCCTTTCCTCATCTGTTAAATCACGCAACATTAATTCAATTAAGGGGCGATTATTTAATTTAATAGCAAAATGAATAGGAGTTACATTTTCTGATCTTGTTAGTATTGGATCAATTCTTAACATCGCAATTTTTTGAACTTTTGTTGCTGTGGTCAATAATTCCATCGCAACATCAGTTCTTTTTGCCTTTAAAGCTTCATTTAAACTAAACGCTCCAAATTCACTTTTATAGTGCGCTACTACAGTTTGAAAGTCTTCGGGAACAGCACCACCTGCTGGGTGTTGTTCTGCAGAAGAACCTAAACTTACAGAAGAAATTGCCATAAATACCTCCTTATGGAATTTTGATTTGCGAATTTATCTTTTTTAAAAAAATAGATCAAGGAAAAAAGTTTATGAATAGTTTTTTATTTATTTTTTTAGATTTTCTATCTACTACAATTGCTGGATGTTCAATTACTGAGAATTTCTTATATTTTAATTTTTATTAATTTATAAATTAACTATACTTTGAATTATTAACTTTATTTTTAAGGATTTATGAAAAATAAATTAAGTATTTTTTCCCTAGGTCTTGCAATATTTACAATGCTCTTCGGTGCTGGAAATATTGTTTTTCCATTAATTTTAGGTAGAGAAGTAGGATCTCAAATAACACCTTCTATGATTGGTTTTTTAATAACAGCAGTTGTTGTTCCAATTATAGGCCTTTCATCTGCCATTTTATTTGAAGGGGACTATAAGAAATTTTTAGGAAATATTGGACAACTGCCAAGTATTATAATAATTTTTATAATAATGGTTTTTCTAATTGGTCCTCTTGGAGCTACAACTAGATGCTTTATCTTATCATATTCCGCTATGAAATATTACATCCCATTTATACCTATATGGGCCTATACGCTATTTGCTGCTATTTTAATATTCTTTTTAACTTACAAAGAAAATAAAGTTGTAGATATTTTAGGGACAGTTTTAGGTCCTATAAAATTCACTCTTCTATTAGCTATAATAATAGTTGGGATGGCTACACTAATGAAATTTCAAAAATCTGCTGTAACTTCTATCGAAGGATTTAATTTAGGAGTAAAAACCGGATATTTTACATTAGATATGCTAGGCACTATATTTTTTGCTAGATTAATATATGATTCTATTAAAACAAAGTTTGATAAATTGGTTCATCCTAAAAAGATAATTTATCATTGTTTAAAAGCTGGTGTTATTTGTGCATTTTTACTCGGTTTTATTTATTTTTCATTTGGAATCATTTCAGCATCATGGGCATCCAAATTACAGGGGGTTCCAAAAGAACAACTGCTAAGTATTTTATCAATAAAAATATTAGGGCAGGGCACAGGCCTTTTAGCTAACATAGCTGTTGCAGTAGCTACGTTAGTGACTGCTACAGCCCTAACTACGCTTTTTGCAGATTATTTGACATTTACATTGCTTAAAGGAAAAATAAGCTATCATCAAGCTGTTATATTGACGTTAACTATATGTATTGTAATGGTTAACTTGCAATTTGATGGAATAATGAAAATTATTAGTCCAATTGCCGTTACCATTTATCCATCTTTAATTGTTTTATCTATTTTAAATATTTTTAATAAGACTCTAAACCTTAAAGAAAAATATATTAAGCCAACTGTTTGGGCAACATTTATAGTAACAATTATGTTTCTATATATAGTCCCAGCTTTTGTTTAAAAGTTTTTAATAAATCTACCATAGATATAATTACAGAAGAATCAATATTGAAATAGACGATAGATGTGATTATTCAAGTTGGATCATATAATGAAAAAATATCAAAAGCTAAAGAATTAATAGAATTAGATATAGCTTCGTTTAAGTAAAGAGTCTCCAATAGGAAGAGTTGTCAGTTTGTTGTTGTCTAACCAAAGTCTCTCTAAAGATCTAGCATCATCTAAGAAGTTTGCTGGAAGAGCTGTCAGTTTGTTGTCGTTTAAGCAAAGAGTCTCTAAAGCTGTAGCATTATTTAAGAAGCCTATAGGAAGAGCTGTCAGTTGAGTGCCATTTAAGTTTAGATTCTTTAAAGCTGTAGCGTTATTTAAGAAGCCCACAGGAAGAGTTTCCAGTTTGTTGTCCATTAAGGAAAGAGTCTTTAAAACTCTAGCATTGTTTAAGAAGCCTACAGGAAGAGCTGTAAGGTTGTTACGCCATAAACTAAGTGTAGTTAAACCTGTAAATAAGTTTAATTCATCTGGTAGAGTTTTTAGGAACAACCCTGATAAATCTAAATCTTGAATCCTTTGAATCGCTGCTTGATTTGCTTGATCGTTCAAAATATTTCTTAATATAGCAGCTTTTTTAGAATTATTTAATTCGGTGAAATCCTCATTATTCATTAGTTGATTAAGATTAGGTAATTGATTGGCAATTTTTTTACATATTTTAATGAGATCAATATCTATTTGTTTTCTGTT
>JAAKFI010000042.1 GCA_011065125.1 Candidatus Anoxychlamydiales bacterium
CAGCCATATATCTTAGAAACTGATGGAACTATGTTTGATATAATTGAAGGAGAAAGACTTAAATTAGAAAATCTCCTTTTTGCAATGATGGTAGTTTCTGGAAATGATGCATCGAATGTAGCAGCAGAAATGGTAGATGGGTCCATTAATAAATTTATGGAAAATTTAAATGTATTTTTAAAAAAGATTGGATGCGCTGATACAAGTTTTTTAAATCCACATGGTCTGCATCATCCAAACCACCTAACTACAGCTTATGATCTTGCTCTATTATTGAGTCAAGCTAATCAAAATGAAAAGTTTATGCAGCTTTATTCTTGCAATTATTTTATTAGAGAACAAACAAACAAACAAAAATATAAGGAGCTTAAAACTAATAATAAGCTTTTAAAGCCAAATAAATTCCAATATAAATATACCCTGGGTTCAAAAACGGGTTATCATGCTAAGGCTAAATATAATTTATCAGCTATAGCAAAAAAAAATGATAGGGAATTGATAGCAGTCGTTTTAAATTGTGACAATAGTGAAAAAAGATATGTTGATGTGATTAATTTGTTTGAAAATGCTTTTAAAGAAGAAAAAATATCTAAAAAATTAATAGATAAATCTCAAACTTTTCAAGCTAAATTAGATGGAGCATCAAAAAATATTAAAGGACATATTAAAGAAGATTTCATTTTAAAGTACTATCTATCAGAAGAGACTAACTATAAAATGTTTATCCAATGGGATGATTTAAAACTTCCAATTAAAGCTAATTCAAGACTCGGATTTATAAAAGTTATATCGGAGGAAAGTGAAGTATTAGATAAATTACCTCTTTATGCAACAGGAGATGTAAATAGATCTTTTTTAAGATTTCTTAAAGATTTGTTTTTGTAAGTAATTAAAAATTATTAATATAAGTATTTATATAAATTGATATAGTTTTCTAAACTTAAATTTTCTGCCCTTGCATTCAAATCTAAATTTAATTCTTTTAAAGCAGATATTAGATTTTGTTTATTAACATGATTCTTTAAAGAGGATGTTATTTTTTTTCTTCTTTGATTAAAAGAGAGCCTTACAAAATTAAAAAAATCATCATCTAAAGGCTTTTTTAAGTTTTTTGGTTCTAAACTTAAAATTGTCGAATCTACTTTGGGAGCGGGGAAAAAGCAGTTTTTGGATACATTATGTATAATTGAAGGTTTAGAAAAGTAATTTACAAAAATAGTAAAAGAACTATAAGTTTTTAAATCTTTTTTAGAACAAATTCTATTTGCTACCTCTTTTTGTAACATTATTACTATTTTTGAAAATAATAAATTGTTTTTCAATAACTTAGAAATTATCGGGGCTGTAATACTGTATGGCAAAGAGGAAATTACTTTAATTTTTTTGTTTTTTTTAATTTTATTAAAATCAAATGTTAAAAAATCATCTTCAAAAACCTTAAGATTTAAAATGTTTTGTTTTTTTAGATTATTTGCATAAAAAGTGTCTTTTTCAATTACTATTACTTCTTTTGCTTTTTTTAGGACTTCAAAGGTTAAAACACCAGGACCAGGACCTATTTCTAAAACAATATCATCTTCATTGATATCCAAAGCATTAACAAATTTTTTAACTATGTTTTGATCAATTAAAAAATTTTGAGAAAGAGCTTTTTTGGGTCTAATATTATTTTCATTTAAAAATTGAATTAGATCTGTTGGTTTATGTAACATTATTGAAACGTAAATGGTTGATAATCTTTAGATGTTAAGAAAGTATTGTCGTTAATTCCATATTGCTTTCTTAATTTTTTAAAATATTTATCACTTTCTTCTTGCATTGATTTAGCAAGGAGTTCGTCTTTTAGTTTGGAAGCCATTTCATTAAATGTTGGAGGTAGTTTCTTTTCATAATTTTTTAAATAAAATATTCGATAGGTTTTATCTTGATTTACTGCTTGAAATACAGGCTTAGAAAAAGAATTTTTTTCTAAATTTGATAGGATTGATTTTCTAAAAGGAACAAGATCTTTATCTTTAACAGTATATAGTTTAGAAAATTGAACATTTATTTTATTAGTTTTCTTATTTATTATTTCATCTTCAAGTTCACTTATGTCTTTTTTAGAAGTTTCTAAAAGAGTATAAATATCATTGGCAATTTCTTTTAAATTACTGCTTTCTTTAGATTTAATAGTTATCATATGATAGGAATAAATCTCTTCTTTGGGGTTTTGTTCACAATATAGTCTATAAGCTCCTCTAATAACTTGAGGAGTTACACTTAAAAGAGCTTTAGATTGAACATAGTACCACATCATTCTTTGTGAAATCATTTCATCTTTTGCGTTTGCAAAAGCTTCTTCAAAGGTTAAATTGTATTTTTCAAGATTAGAAACTACATTAGGGCCATATTTTTTTTCTATTTCTTCTCTAACTTCTAAATCAGTAATTTTTAATTCTTTAGATTTAGCGTCTTGTAAAATTAATTCTTTATTTACTATTTCATTTAAAATCTGTTGCCAACCTGAAGAATAAAACTGATATCTTGCACTATTAGAATTTACTAAATCAGGAAAAGCTTTTTTAAAAGAAGATTCTAAATTATTTACAACATCCATTAAAGAAATGGTTTTATCATTTAAAACACATAGAACTGTATTATTAATGTTTAAATTCGGTTCTTGTTGCATTGGCATAGAATTATATGAACCAAATAAAAGAGAAATACTAAATGTTGATATCAGAAAAAAAGTTTTATAGATTTTCATAATGTTTATGACCTTTTTTATTAAATAATAGCATTGGTATAGGTTTAAAAAAAAGAATCAAATTATTTTTTTATAATTTTTTAAATATAGCAGCAAAAAAACCATCCATTCCATCTTTTGTTACAGGCAGACGTATTATTTCTTGATCTAATTTAATAGGATAGTTTTTTAAAAAATATTTTACCTGATTTTCATTTTCAGTAGAAAAAATAGAGCATGTAAAATAGGCTATAAAACCTCCTTTTTTTACATATGAAAAAGATAAATCAAAAATTTCTTTTTGCAAAGAAACTAAATTATCAAGGTTTTCTTTTTTAAATTTCCATTTCATATCAGGATTTCTTCTAAGTGTTCCAGATCCAGAGCATGGGACATCTAAAACTAACCAATCAATTTTATTTTTTAATAATTTCAAAGTAGAATCATTAAAATTTTTAAATTGTGCATTTTCAATGCTAGCTCTTTTTAATCTTTTTTTTGCTTCTTTTAAAGCAAAAGATCTAACATCATGCAAAAAAAATTGACCTTTGTTTTGGGCTTTGTGAGCAAAAGCTAAAGTTTTACCGCCTGAGCCAGCACAATAATCTAAAACTAAGTCATCTTTTTTTAAGTTTATTAAATCTGATATTATTTGAGATCCTTCATCTTGAATTTCAAAAAGGCCATCTTTAAATTCTTTTAAGGCAAAAAAGTTTATTTTTTCTTCAAAAATTATTCCAAAATTTGAAAATTTGCATTTTTTAACTTTATAATTTTTTTTGAAAACATCAAATAATTTATCCCTTGTTGTTTTTAAAAGATTTACTCTTATGGTTGTAGGAGCTTTTGTGTTTGATGTTAAACAAAAATCTATTGCATTATCTTTATACTCTTCTTTGATTAAAGAATAATATTCCTCCGGGAAACTACATCTTATATGTTCTTTAATGGTTTTATCTTGTGATGCTTGCGATATATTTAAGTTTTCAAAAACTTTAATTTTTTTTTCATTAGTTATAGGTTTTGTGCAAAAATATTCAATTAATCCATTCCATCGGGTCATGTTATAGACCATATTTGAAATGTATTTTCTATCTTTTGAACCAATAGCTTTGTTTTTTCGAAAATAAGTGCTTGAAAAAACATCTAGAGGAGCTTTTTGTTTATTAAACTCATTTAAAATAAGTAATAAATGATATTGTTTAAATGGTAATTTCATAATAAATTATTAATTAATTTATAAAATTCTAGCATTAAATTTACTTAAATTATAGAAAAATAATTTCTCTTATGCCACCCTTAAGTTAAATAAGATAGGTAGAATTATGGGATTAAAAAAAATATTTGCTTTATTTGGAAGGCTTTTTATAAGTACTTTATTTATTCTTTCAGCATTAAATAAAATTTTTCAATGGCAACAAACTCAAAGTGGTCTTATTAATCTTTTTTGTGACTGGCAGGGATATGTTGGGTTTTTTCCAAGTCTTTCAAAAATGTTTTCTCATTTTATAACTTGGGTACCTGAAGTATTAATTTTTGTAACAGCTTTAGAATTAATAGGTGCGGGGATGATTTTTTTTAATATTAAAGTTAGATTTGGAGCTTTTTTGCTAGTTTTATTTATGATACCAGCCACAATTTTATTGCATCCTTTTTGGTTTGTAACACAAAGTAAAATGATTTCTGAAATGGTATTGTTTTTGAAAAATTTAGCAATTATTGGTGGATTGTTTTATATTATTTCATTTGGATCAAAAGAAATAAAACCAATAGAAGAAGAACCAATTCCTGCAGATGAACCTGATCACTTTGATAAAAAAGAATAAATATTTAAGCTATAAAAAAAGTATTTTATACATATTAAGTTTTTGTATTTGTGCTTTTGCTCAACCAGCTTGGGTAGGTTTTTTAGGATATTTCGCTTATTTTTTTGGTTATTCTCTATTTTTTTTAAGTATATTTGATATTGAATCTAAAAAGAAAAAGTTTTTATTAACATTTATTTGGTTCTTTTTAAACCAAGCCATTTGGCTTTCTTGGTTTACTACAACTAAATATCAAGGACCTTTAATACTCCTTGTTTATTTTTTTGTTTTAGTATGGTTTAGTTTGCAATTTGGTGTTTTATCTTTTTTTGTGTCTAGAAGTAAAAATATAAGTTTTTTTAATATTTTATTAATTTCTTCTATTTGGACTATTTTTGAATGGTCCAGACTATTTTTTTTATGTGGATTTTCATTTAATCAATTAGGAGGGTTGATGGGCAATAATTATATTGCGATGCAACTTTCTTCTATTGTTGGAATATATGGACTCAGTTTTTTTGTGATTTTTTTAAATTTAACGGTTTTTAAATCAATTATAGAAAAATCTAAAAAAACTTTTATTTTAGCTATTTTTCTAGCAATGTTTCCTTATGTGTTTGGGTTCATACATATAAAAACCCATGAAGAAAAATTTAAAAATTCAAAAAAAATAAATGCTGTTTTAATGCAAACATCGATTTTACCAGAACAAAAAAATAAATTTTCAAAACATTTAAATGAATTCATCCATCCATTAGAACAATGGAAAAGAATCATGATTTATATTAACCAACATAAGCATAAAAAGATTGATATGATTGTCTTGCCAGAAGCAGCGCTTCCTTATCATGCAAATGATTGTTTTTATCCGATAAGTATTGTGAAGGATTTATTTAAAAGTATGTATGGGAAAAATGTAGTTAACTATTTAGATAATATAGATGAATTTTATACAGAAAAATATAAAGATGAATTGTATGTGTCCAATAATTATTTCTTAAAAGCTTTATCTTTGATTTTTAATGCTGAAATAATTGCAGGACTTGAAGATTTCGAAAATAATAAAAATTATAATGCAGCTTTTTATTTTGATCCAAATGTTAATAGATACCTTAGATATGAAAAACAGATTTTGGTTCCTATGGGCGAATATATACCTTTTGATTTTTTAAAAAAAATAGCTAAAGAAAAATATGGGATTGTAGGTTCATTTATTAATGGAAATGAAACAAAAATCTTTTCTAATAAAAATCCACTATCTATTTCAATTTGTTATGAAGAAACTTTTAATGAAATCATGAGAAAAGCTAGAAATAAAGGAGCCCAAATATTTGTAAATATCACTAATGATGCATGGTTTTATAAATCGAAATTATTTAAACAGCATTTTTACCATTCAAGATTTAGATCTGTTGAAAATGGACTTTCTTTAATAAGAGCAAGTAATAATGGTATTACAGGCGCAATAGATCCATTTGGCAGAATTATTAAATCCTTATCTAATGAAAATGATAGAGACGCTCTTTTTGTAAGTGTACCTATTTTTAAATATTTTACTTTATATAGTTTTTGGGGGAATTCATTTATAATAAGTATCTCTTTTTCAATCATTTCCCTTTTTATTTTTAAGGTATTTTCAAAAAAAATAAAACTTGCTCTAAAAGAAATTGTTAGTTAACTTTTTATAGATTAAATAATAGTAATTTTTAAAATATTTATTAACTAAAAATCATAAAATGAATTTGAAAAACAAAACTTTTCAGCAAACTTTAAATGATATAATTTCTGTTTCTGGCATAGGATTATTTTCAGGGGAAAAAGTAAAAATAAAATTAATTCCTCAAAAAGAAGATTTTGGAATAGCATTTAAAAGAATTGATAAAGATGAAAACATAAAAATTAAAGCTGATTTAAATTTTGTAGTAGATTCTAATAGAAGAACTACTATTGGGGTAGATAATATTACTGTCCAAATGGTTGAACACATTCTATCTGCTTTAAAAGCTTATCAAATTGATAATGTGTTAATAGAAGTTGAAGGTTCAGAAATACCAGTGATTGATGGAAGTTCAAAATTTTTTGCAGAAAAAATTGAAGAGGTTGGAATTAAATTACAAAAGAAAGAGAAAAAAATTTTTAATTTAAAAAAACCGATATACTTTTCAAAAGGATCTGCACATTTAATTGCACTTCCTTGTGAAGAATTTAAAATAAGTTATACTTTTCATCATCCAAGCTCTAAATTATTATCCTCTCAATATTATTCCTATAAAGTAAGTAGTCAAACATATAAAAAAGAAATTGCTCCATCTAGAACATTTTCTATTTACGAAGAGATTAAAACTTTATTAGATAATAATTTAATTAGGGGTGGAGATCTTAATAATGCAGTTCTAATTAAAAATGATAAAGTATTAAATCCGGGCGGCACTAGATTTGATGAAGAAATGGTAAGACATAAAATTTTGGATATAATAGGGGATTTGACTTTAATAGGAAAAGATTTCAATGCACATATAATTGGTATAAAAGCAGGTCATGCATATAATATAGAGTTTGCCAAATTAATTGAACAAAATTTAATTTAGAGGTAATTGTGTCTAAAAAACCAGTGTTAGATCATAGAGACATTAAAAATATCTTGCCACATAGATATCCGTTTCTTTTAGTTGATAAAGTATCACATTTAGATCTTGATAAAAATGAGATTATTGGAATAAAAAATGTAACAATTAATGAACATTTTTTTGAAGGTCATTTCCCAGAGGCTCCAATAATGCCAGGAGTATTAATTATAGAAGCTCTTGCTCAAACAGGTGGAATATTAGTTCATCAAAAAGGATTTGTTGGCAAAATAGCTGTTTTACTCAATATCAAAGATGTCAAATTTAGAAAGCCTGTTTATCCTGGAGATATTTTAGAATTCCATTGTACTGGAGTGCATATAAGCGCAAAAGGCGGGAAAATAAATGCTAAAGCAATAGTTGATAACAATGTTTGTGTAGAAGCTGCAATTAGTTTTGCATTGGTAGAAAAAAATAAGTTATAAATTAAAAAATGGGAATATAAATGTCTAAAATAGATTCGAGAGCTTATATTGAAGAAGGTGCTAAAATAGGAAAAGATGTAACAATTGAACCATTTGCTGTAATTAAAAAAAATGTAGTAATCGAAGATAGAGTAGTTATTAAATCTAATGCATATCTTGATGGAAATACGACAATTAAAGAGGGTTCTACTATTTGGCCAGGGGCAAGTATAGGAACGAAAACTCAAGATTTAAAATTTCAAGGTGAAGAAACTTTTGTAATTATTGGAAAAAATACCGAAATTAGAGAATATGCAACTATAAATTCTTCTTGTAATGAAAATTCAACTGTTAGCATAGGGGATAACTGTCTTATAATGGCATATTGTCATGTAGCACATAACTGCAGAGTGGGTAATAGAGTAATTATGGCAAACGGTGCTATGCTTGCAGGGCATGTTGTTGTTGAAGATAATGCTGTAATAGGCGGGATGACACCTGTTCATCAGTTTGCTAGAATAGGAACTTTTTCTATGGTTGGAGGGTTTTCTAGGGTATCACATGATATACCTCCTTATACAATTGGAGGCGGATACCCATATAGACTAGGGGGACTTAATTTAGTAGGGCTTAAAAGAAATAACTTTTCTCTTGAAACTAGAAATGTTTTAGGCGAAGCCTTTAAAATAGTTTATAGAATGGGGCTTAGATTAGATATAGCACTTGAAAAAATTGAAAAAGAATTAATTTTAACTAAAGAATTAGAGCATTTTTTAAATTTTTGTAAAACCACTAAAAGAGGACTTATTGGACTAGAAGGTATTACAAAATTAAATCAAAAAGAAGCAAATATTGAAGAATTTGAAAAAGTATGAAAATAATATTTTTTGGAACACCTGATTTTGCAGCCAGTATTTTACATTTTTTAGTTCAAAAAAAAATAAATATCACAGCTATTGTTTGTCAACCAGATAGGAAGCTAAATAAAAGGGTGCATATTCCACCTGTAAAAAAAACAGCTAAAAGTTTGCTTTTGAATGCAGACATTCTCCAACCGGAAAAAGCATCTAATTCAATTTTTATTGAAAATCTGAAAAAGTATAAAGCTGATTTATTTGTAGTAGTAGCTTATGGTCAAATTCTAAAACAAGATCTTTTAGATATTCCAAAACTTGGTTGTATTAATGTTCATGCTTCTCTTCTTCCCAAATATAGGGGAGCAAATCCAATTAGACACACACTATTAAACGGAGATGATTTAACTGGGATTACTATACAAAAAATGGCTTTAAAAATGGATGCTGGGGGTATTATTAGCCAAGCTATAATTAATATTGATGATGAAATGGATTTTGGCTCTTTAGAAGATAAGATGCTGCAAGTCTCCAAGCCTCTTTTGTTAGAAGTATTAAAAGGTTTTAAAAAAAACAATTTAACATTTACAGAGCAAGATGAAAGTAAAGTGACTTATGCCTCTAAGCTTAAAAATGATGATTTAATAATTGATTTTAATAAAAAGGCTTTTGAAATTAATAATCAAATAAGAGCGTTAAGCCCTAAACCGGGAGCATATTTCAAAATAAAAATTTTAGATCAAATAAAAAATTTAAAGGTGTATAAAAGTAAAATTTTAAATATCAAATCAACACCGTATCAAATAATAAATCAAAAAGAGAGTTTTATTATAGGAACTAAAGACTTTGCTCTGGAGCTTTTGGAAGTTCAAATGGAAGGGAAAAACAAACTACACACAAATGTTTTTTTAAGGGGATTAAAAGCGAAAATTTCAATTAATAACTAATTAATTTACATTTACTTAAATTAGATAATAATTTATAGTATAGGTGTAAAAAAACAAAACTAATTATGGTTTTAAACACTAAAATAATTACATATAATTTCGCTGAAAAATATGAAAAATATGAAAAAAGAGAAGAAATAGATTATTTTAAAATATTTTCACGATATGTTGATTCTGGAGCTGGAGCTTACAGGTTTTTCAGGCTGTTTAAAAATGGCTGTAAATGGACTGTTATCGGGGCTAAAAAATATGGTTTAAATTATGATTTTATTAAAAATTTTAGTGTTCTCTCTAAAAAATTTGGATTCGTTTCAAGTGCGCTAATTTTAACAAAAGCTCCTATTACTTTTAGATCATTTCAAAAATCTTATAGTTCATATGTTAAAATCCCTGTATCAATGGATAGTAAAGGTGCATTGAAATCACAGGGAAAGCAGATCACATATGAAAAAATTAAAAAAAGAGATAATTTAATTAAAAAAATAACTATGCTTTTTGCAGATTTTAGTTTTATAATGCAATTTTTCGAAAGTTTAAAAGTTTTTTCATTAAATAGTTTAGTTAATAGAGTATCTTTAGGAAGTGTAATAAAAGATTTGAGTAGATCAAATATAATTTTTGCAAATTATCTAATGATTATTTTTCAAGGGATATCGATCAAAAATAGTTTAGAAGATTACTTTGACTATCAAGAATATGAAAAGCAGATTGAAAAAAATAGATCTTTAAAGTTTGTAAAAAAACTTAAAACAATAGTTCAAGAAAATAAAAATTTATCTTTGATTAATATTGCAAAAGCTAGTGCTTCAATTGCGTCTCAAATATTAGTATATAGTGAATTTGCATTAAGTGTTGCGTTAGTGTCTGAAACGGCTCTTTTAACAATTTCAACTGCAAGCATACTGCTTGCAATCTATTCATA
>JAAKFI010000043.1 GCA_011065125.1 Candidatus Anoxychlamydiales bacterium
TGTTTCGTATAACATAGTCGTAATTCTAAATTAATATTCTTTAGGTTTTTTAGGTTTTGTCTCTTTTGTTTTTTTCTCTTCAGCGCTAGCTTCAGTTCTTTCTTTTACTTCTTCTATTTTTTCTTTAGTTTTAAGAGGTGCTTTTGTTTTTTTAACAAATATTTTTTCTTGAACTTTAGCTTTTTTACCAGATTTACCTTTTAGGTAATATAATTTAGCTCTTCTAACTTTACCTCTTTTTAAAATTTCAATTTTATGAACGTTTGGAGAATGAATTAAATAAACTCTTTCCATTGAACATCCATATGCATTTCTATAAACAGTAAAAGTCTCAGATAACTTAGATCCTTTTTTAGCTATTACTATTCCCATGAATATTTGGATTCTCTCTTTTTGACCTTCTTTAATTTTAGTGTGAACTTTTACAGTATCACCTATTTTAAAATCCGGCAGTTCTTTTTTGAGATAGCTTGATTCAAAACTCTCAATTAATTTTGACGTTGACACTTTGTTTCTCCTTAATTTTCTACTAATTTTTTCTCTTTTGATTTTTTTTGTTTTTGATCTAGAAGAAATTTGAAATATAAATCCGATCTATTTTTTTTCATCTTCTTTATTCCTTCTAAATTTTTATATTCTTTAATCTTTTTATGATTACCATTTAATAAAACTTTAGGAACACTCATATCTTCAAAAACTTCAGGTCTAGTATATTGAGGACCTTCAAACCTACCTTCATTAAAGGTGTCATCATAAGGCGCACTTGGATTTTTTATAACATCCGGTATAAATCTGCTAACAGCATCTACAATAGCAATTGCAGGAATACACCCATTTGTTAAAACAAAATCTCCAATAGATATCTCTTCATCTACTTCACTATCTATAACTCTTTGATCTATTCCTTCATAGTGACCACAAATAAGTATTAAATGTTTTTTTTCTGATAAAGCTATAGCTTTATTTGAATTAAAAATTTTACCTTGAGGTGTTAGATATATAACATAAGAATCTTTTGTTTTAACAGATCTAATTGCATCTATTAATGGCTGAGGGGTTAATACCATGCCTGGGCCCCCGCCAAATGGACGATCATCTACTTTTTTATGCTTATCCTTAGTAAAGTCTCTTATATCTATCTGTCCTATTTCTAAAATCTTATTTTCAATCGCTCTTTTGATGATAGATACATCAAAAGGAGAGGAAAAATAAGAAGGAAATAATGACAATATATCTATTTTCATTTTTAACTCTATTTTTTAGCTTTGCTTTTTGCTTTTTGCTTTAGCTTTATGTTTTTTAATACTTTTTTTTCGTTTAATTTTTTTATTATTTCAGGTGCTGCTTTTTTAACTAAGTTTTTAGCTTTAATTGAAATTTCAGCTCCTAAATTCAAATAGTGCTCTACTCTATCTGATTTAATAGAAAGATTTTTATCGTTTGCTTCTAATGGCTTATACCATCCTAGCATTTCTATATATTTCCCATCTCTTGGGGCTCTTTTATCAAGCACAACTAAACGAAATGTAGAAGAATTTGTTCTTCCCATTTTTCTTAATCGAATCGTTAGCGCCATAGTTTTCCTCCGAAATTATTCATTTGATTCATATTTAACATGTTTTTCATCATCCCTTTTTTAGGCATGTTTTTAAGTAATTTTTTTATTCTCATAAAACCTTTAACAAGTCTATTAACATCATCTAAAGAAGTTCCACTTCCTTTTGACAATCTTCTTCTTCTAGGTTGAGTTAAATCCGCTTGTTGAAGTCTTTCATTTTTTGTCATTGATTTAATTATAGCTTCAGTTTTTTTCATCTCTTTTTCAGGTAGATCTAAATTAGATAATGCGCTCATTCCAGGAATCATCTTCATAATACTTTTCATAGATCCCATTTTTTTAATCATCGACATCTGTTTTAGATAATCATCATAGTTAAAAGTTTGATTTTTTAATTTTTTTTCTAACTTTTCTTTGTCTTCCAAGCTTACTATATCTTCAGCTTTTCTAACTAAATTTATTATATCACCCATCCCCAAAATTCTATCGGCCATAGATTTTGGGTTGAAAATTTGAAGATCATCAATTTTTTCTCCAGTCCCTTCAAACTTAAGTGGTTTTTTTGTAATTTCAGTAATTGAAATTGCAGCTCCAGCTCTAGCATCTGAATCTAACATTGTAAGTATTGAGCCTGTAATTCCAATTTTCTCGTCAAATTGCTTTGCAACATTTACAGCATCTTGTCCTGTCGTAGCGCTAGCTACAAACAGAGTTTCATTTGGATTTACAATGTTTTTTAAATCTTTTAGCTCATCCATCAGTGTGTTGTCTATATGCAGCCTACCTGCTGTATCTACAATTAAAACGTCATACTTTTCATCTTTCGCTTTTTCTATCGCTTTTTTTGCAACTTTTCTTGGATTCTTTTCTAAGTCCATTGAAAAGGTATCAATATTCGCTTGACTTGCTAATTTTTTAAGTTGTTCAATAGCTGCAGGTCTTTGTAAATCACAAGCTGATAAAAGAACTTTTTTGTTTTTCTTTTTTAAATAGTTTGCAAGCTTTACAGCATTTGTTGTCTTTCCTGATCCTTGTAAACCACAAAGCATAATAACTGATGGTTTTGAGTCTAATTTCAAATTAGATTCATTTTCTCCCATTAAAGAGATTAACTCATCGTGCACTATTTTTATAAATTTTTCTCTAGGTGAAATCGATTTTATAACTTTTTCACCTATCGCTTTTTCTTTAACTCTTTGAACAAATAAAGATGCAACAGAATAATTTACATCAGCGTCTAATAAAGAGAGTCTCACCTCTTTAATAGCATCTGTGATATTACCTTCTTTAATTTCCTTCCCTGAAGAAAATTTAGAAAACAAATTTTGAAATTTTTGAGTTAAACTATCAAACATAACTTTAATTACAGTAAAATACCCAATAAAGAATACTAAAGAGTTGAGTCTAATTCAAGAAAAAAGAACCTATCATTAGAATAATAATCTTTAATTATTTCTTTATTCTTCCATTTTTTATTTGAAAAAATATTAAATACTTCATTTTTTTGCATATATCCTATCTCAAAAAACACTTTCCCACAAGGCTTTAAGTATTGTGGAATCATTTTTTCAAGCCTTTTATAAAAATCAAATCCATCATCTTTTGCTAAAAGAGCAAGCTTTGGTTCAAAGTTTTTTACGCTTTTATCTAAATTATCATACTCTTTTTTTGAAATATATGGAGGATTACAAATAATAAAATCTGCTTTGATATTTTCAAAAGGTAAAAGCAAGTCCCCTTCTTTAAAAATTATCTCTACATTGTTTAATTGAGCATTTTTTTTAGCTATTTCTAAAGCTTCTAAAGAAATATCTGCTTGATATATTTTTAGATCTTTTAAAGTTTTTTTTATAGATATACCAATAGCGCCACTACCAGAGCAAAGATCTATTAATACTTTATCTTTATAAGATGTTTCTTTTATTTTTTTTATAGCTAAATCAACTAATCCCTCTGTTTCTACTCTTGGAATTAATACATTTTCATCTACATAAAAAACTGAATTATAAAATTCTACTTCATTTATTATATAAGCAATTGGCTTATCTAAAATTTTCTCATTTAAATATAAAAGGTATTTATTAAATTCTTTACTAGTAATGTTTTTATTTAAATTTAAAAATAGATCATATCTTTTACATTTTAAAATAAAAGATAAAAGCATTTCAGATACTTTTTTGAAATCTAAAACATTATTTTTTTTTAAAAAATCATATGCAAATTGCAGAGTTAAACTAATAGTTTGCATAACAATTTATGAAGACATTTTTTGTTGATAATAAAAAGAGACTAATGCATTGGTTATCTCATCTAAAGCCCCTTCCATTACTTGATCTAAATTATATAAAGTTAAATTAATTCTATGATCTGTAATTCTATTTTGTGGGTAGTTATATGTTCTAATTCTCTCCGATCTATCTCCTGACCCTACCTGCATTGATCTTTGCTCCGATCTTTCTTTTGCTTCATCTTCTCTTTTCTTCTCGAGCAGTTTAGCTGCTAATAGTCTCATTGCTTTGTCTTTATTTTTATGCTGTGATCTTTCATCCTGACATCCCACAACTATTCCGGATGGCCTATGTGTAATTCTAACAGCTGAATCTGTTGTATTAACATGTTGCCCTCCAGCTCCAGAAGATCTAAAAGTATCTATTTTAAGATCTTTTTCATCGATATCAATTGCTTCATCTTCACTTGGCTCTAACATAATAGCAACCGTTGCAGCAGAGGTATGCAATCTTCCTTGTGTTTCTGTTTCAGGAACTCTTTGAACTCTATGAGTTCCAGATTCATATTGAAAAAGCCTAAATACATTTTGCCCAGAAACACTCATAATAAACTCTTTAAAACCACCCTTGTCTGATTCAGTCAACGAAAGAGGCTCGACTTGCCATCCTTTAGCAGATGCATAGTTTTGATACATTCTAACTAGATTGCCAACAAAAAGTGCAGCTTCATCACCACCAGTACCGGCTCTAACTTCCATAATAATATTTCTTGAGTCTCTTGGGTCTGGGGGAACTAATATGTTTTCAAGTCTAGCTTTAGTAATCTCAAGTTCTCTTTCAAGATCTTTAATCTCTTCTTTAATAACTTCAATCATTTCATGATCTTTTTCTGATAAAAGAAGATCTTTATTTTGAATTAATTGATTTTGAGTTTTTGTATAATACTCATAGATATCTTTTAATTCAGATAGTCTTGAATGGTCTTGGGATAATTCTTTAAAAAGTTTTTGATTAGAAAAAATTTCAGCATCGCCTAATTTTTCTTCAACTTCTTTCAAACGAAGAAGCAACTTTTGAATTTTTTCTTCCATTTGCTTTTAAGTTTATTTCTTCTTTACTGCTTTTTTAGTTGTCTTTTTTGCTTTTGTCTTTTTTTCTACAGCAGCTTTTTTTTCTACTTCTTTAGCAGCAAGTTCCTGTTTTCTTTTTTGAGCATATTTATTAGCGAATTTCTCAATTCTACCTTCTGTATCAATAAATTCATTTGATTTAGTAAAAAAAGGATGAGAAGCTGAAGATACTGATAGCTTGTATATTGGATATTCTTTCCCCTCAAATTTTTCTTTTTCTTTTGGTTGCAACGTAGATCCACATACGAATTTGAAACCGGTTGAAGAGTCAACAAATAATACATCTTGATATACTGGATGTGTCTTTTTTTTCATTTTCTTTTACTCCTAATTTTCTATTATAAGGTACTAATTTAACTATATTTTACTTAAAGCACAAGAAAAAATTCTATTATAATTTTTAAAATATTTTTTGAATTTCTAAAGATTGATATATTTTTTTTACATTTTAAATCATTAGTTTTATATAATTATTTCTTAAAAAAAAATACTTAAAAAAAATATGTCTGTTAGTCCTCCTAAAAGAAGAATGAACCTATCTATTAAAATACCAAAAGATGAAGAAGGGAATATCGAACTACAACCTCCTCAAACAACAAAACCATCTGTTCTATACAAAAAACTACCTACTCCTCCTGCACCTGCTCCTGCAATATCCAGGCAATTTACAGCCTATCCCCTGCAGCAGCCTAAAACCCCTCCTTTTAATGCAAGCATTAATCAAATGCTCTCCCCTATGCTTCGTGAATTGTATTATTATCCTGTAGAATCAATAATTAATAGAATTGCTGGAGATTTATTAAGGACTGTATTATCCCGCTCAGCTATAGAACCTCGTTGAAAATAATTTTATACAAATAATTTACTAGTTTTTTAAATATAAATTATTGTAAAAATATTTTTAAAACTTAAAAAAGGAATTTTGCATGCCACATCATAGAGCTTATAAAATAGGACCCGTTAAAACCCCTTTTATTATTAAAGTATTAATTTTAATAATGATCATTGCATCTTTTGCTTCCGCTATTTCATCTATTTATTTGAAATATGACTATATTAGCTATTTTTTAAGCTTATCCTTAATTGGCATAAAAAAGTTTTTTTTATGGCAGCTTTTAACTTATGCCTTTTTACAACCCGGTTATGGAATTTCTATTGGATTTATAGCTCATCTGTTATTTAACATGTATATCTTATGGGTGATTGGTTCTGATGTTATTGCAAAAAGCTCTAAAAAAGATTTTTTAAATGTATTTTTTTCATCTATTATTATATCAGGTTTAATATCTTTACTTACTATGTATATTGGATATCCTTTTTATATGCATGCAACTACCAGCGTAAGCGTTTATGCTATATTAATTGCATGGATGATGCTAAGCCCACAAAATACAAATATTTTTTTACTTCAAACCACTAAAATTAAAATTAAATGGATTGTTCTGTCAATAGTAGGATTTAATTTACTTATCAATCTATCTGATAATGATTTTGTTAAGTTTTTTACCTATTTATCAGCATCTTTAGTTTCTTATTTTTATTTTATGATTGTTTATTTAAAAAATGGACCTTTTAAAAAGTTTCATGCTTTTGAAAGAAAGTTAATGAGTAAATTCAAAAAACCTAAAATGAAGAAAACTAAAAGAAAAAATTAAATTTATATTTTAGTTTTTTTTCTTTGTTTTTCAAAAAACTTTTTGAGTATATTAGAAGAATTTTCTTCTAATATACCACCTGTAATTTCTAGATTATGTATAGGATGTTTTTTTTCAAAAACATTTATAAAACTACCATGAGATCCAACTCTTATATCTTTTGCGCCATATACCAATCTAGATACTCTAGAATTTATTATAGCCCCAGCGCACATAATGCAGGGCTCTAGCGTTGTATACATAGTTGTATTTAACAATCTAAAGTTATTCATATAACTTGAAGCTACAGTTAAAGCTAACATCTCAGCATGAGCTGTAGCATCCTTTAAAAGTTCTACTTGATTATGAGCTTTTGCAATAATATTACCTTCAAAAACAATAATACAACCTACTGGTACTTCATTTTTTTCATACGCAATTTCAGCTTCCTTTATTGCCATCATCATAAAATATTCATCTTTGTTCATTTTTTACCTAAAATTGCAATTATTATTTTTAAAATAAGATAAATTTATCTAATGTAATTAACAAAAAATTTAACAATTAAAGCATTTTTAATCAACATTCATATTTTTATTATAAAATAAATCTTTAAAATTAATTTTTTATAAATATAGAAAAGACTTTTATTTGTTGCTCAATTTTAAGAAATTAGGTAAAATAATCATAAAAAAAACAATATAGGAGAAGATCCATGCCTTTAGATAAAGGAACTAAAGAAGAAATTACAAAGCAATTTCAACTACATGAAAAAGATACTGGATCAGCAGACGTTCAAATAGCAATCTTATCAGAAAGAATAAATGAGATAAAAGAGCACTTAAAAATAGCTCCTAAAGATCATAGTTCTAGACTTGCTCTTTTAAAATTAGTAGGTCAAAGAAGAAAGTTGTTAGATTATTTGAATTCAACTGATACTAAAAGATACCAGCATCTGTTAGTTAAATTAAACCTTAGAAAATAATTTTTTATATAGCGTTAGTAAAAAATTTATTAACGCTTTTTAAACTTGCTAATGATTAGAAAGGATAAAGAACAGAAAGAAAATTTTAAACAAATTATTTGAGATTTTGTTTCTGATTTTTATCTTTTTTTTACTTCATATAGCTACAAAAAAAAAGGAGCCCCTATAATGGAGCGAAAAAAAAAGACCTTTGAAATAGAAGGAAAAAAGATAACTTTAGAAACAGGAAAAATTGCAAGACAAGCAAACGGATCTATTTTATTACATCAAGGTGATACAACAATTCTAACAACTGCTTGTGCCTCAAAAGAGGCAATGGAAGAAATAGATTTTCTGCCTTTAAGAGTAGACTATGTAGAAAAATTTTCAGCTGTAGGTAAAACTCTTGGTGGATTTATAAAAAGAGAAGGAAGACCAAAAACATCTGAAATATTAGTTAGTAGATTAATAGATAGATCATTAAGACCTCTTTTTGAAAATGGATATTATCAAGACACTCAAATTTTATCTTATGTATATTCGTACGATGGACTACATAAACCAGATGTTTTAGCTATATGTGCAGCATCTGCAGCTCTCGCAATTTCAGACATTCCATTTATCAAACCAATAGGAGCTGTTAGAGTTGGTATGATTAATGGAGAATTTGTAATAAACCCTAATAATGAAGAATTAAAAGAATCAAGATTGGATCTAATAGTATCAGGATCTCATGATGCCATTTTAATGATTGAAGGACACTGCGATTTTTTAACTGAAGAAGAGGTTTTTCAAGCGATAGAATACGCTCATAAATCTATTCAAGTAATTTGCGATGCTATTAAAGATTTTGCAAAAGAAGTTGGAAAAGAAAAAAATAGAGATAAGGTATCCGCTATTCCTCAAGAATTAATAGATCTAGTAGCTGATAAAACATCAGATAACATTACAAAAAGTTTAAAAATTGCTGATAAAAAATTAAGAGAACAATCTTTTTCAGAAATTTCTAAAAATTTATTTGAAGAATTATTCCCTGAAGATCAAAAACCAAAATATCTAAAAAGAAATGTAAAAATAGCATTTAAGAAAATATCTTCTGATATTATGAGAAACATGATTTTAACTGAAAAAGTTAGAATAGATGGTAGAAAAACTGATGAGATTAGAAAAATTGATATTGAAACATCACTTCTTGGAAGAACTCACGGTTCTGCTCTATTTACAAGAGGCGAAACTCAAGCAATTGCAGTTTGTACTCTTGGAAACGAAACTATGGCAGAGAAATATGAAGATCTTCATGGTGATGGAGCTCATAGATTCTATCTTCAATATTCTTTTCCACCATTTTCTGTTGGTGAAGTTGGTAGATCAGGTCCTCCGGGAAGAAGAGAAATTGGCCATGGTAAATTAGCTGAAAGAGCCTTAACTTCAATCCTGCCTGAACAAGTTGATTTTCCTTATACTATAAGATTAGAATCTAATATCACTGAATCTAATGGATCCTCTTCTATGGCTTCAGTTTGCGGTGGATGCTTAGCTTTAATGGATGCCGGTGTGCCTGTTAAAAAAGTAGTATCTGGTATTGCTATGGGACTTATCTTAGAAAATGATAAGTTTATTATTTTATCTGATATTCTAGGAGCTGAAGATGCTCTTGGTGATATGGACTTTAAAATAACAGGTGATGAAAATGGAATATCTGCTTTCCAAATGGATATAAAAGTTGAATGTATAACCAAAGAAATCATGGAAAAAGCTCTGCATCAAGCAAAAGAAGGTAGAATTCACATTTTGAAAAAAATGCTAGATACTTGTCCTAAACCTAGAGAACAACTTTCATTATATGCACCAAAAATTATTACACTTCAAATTAAACCAAGCAAAATTGGAGAAGTAATTGGTCCTGGTGGCAAAATGATTCGATCAATTATTGAAGAGACTAAAGTAGAAATTGATATTTCAAATGAAGGATTAGTTACTATATCTTCAACAGATCAACAAGCTATTGATAAAGCTATTGCAATAGTAACTGGCATAACATCTGAAGTAGAAATTGGGAAAACATATAAAGGAAAAATTGTATCAATCAAAACCTTTGGCTTATTTGTTAAAATTTTTAATAAAGAAGGACTTTGTCATATATCTGAAATATCTCATTCTAGAATTGAAAATTTAGAAGAAATTTTCAAAGAAGGAGATCCTATAGAGGTAAAAGTTTTAGATGTTAATGATAGAGGACAAATAAAACTATCTCATAAAGCCCTTCTTCAAAAAGCTTAAAAACCTAACTAAAAAAAAGCTAAGTGATTTAATTAAATCCCTTAGCTTTTTTTATATAATTAGAAAAATAAATTATTTAAATATTATTTATTTTTCATCACTAATGTCCATACCTAGTATTGGCGAGTGCCTTTTACCTGATGTTTCTTTTTCAATTTTCGTTTCTCTCAAAATTCGCTCACATTTTTGGTCTTTATCTCCAATGAATCCTAATTCTACTTCAGTAGGTTTATAAGTTTCGCTTTTCATACCTATTTTAGAAAGCTCCGAAACAATTTCAAATTCTAATGATTCTAGTTTTACACCACTTTTAACGCCTCTATCAATAAAATCCTTAGTCGCTACTAAGTCCTCTGGTAGTAAAATACTACTATTTT
>JAAKFI010000044.1 GCA_011065125.1 Candidatus Anoxychlamydiales bacterium
GTGTTATCTGCTCCAATACCCCAACCACTTGAACCGTTATTAATTCCTGTAAATTCAAAAAATACTTTGAAACTTCTGTTTACAATTGTATCACAATCATTTGAATTACATGATTGAACTCCCCTTTGTTGCCAACCAAAGATGTATTCATCAGGCTCTAACTTAACAGGTGGAGAGAAAACCCAATTTACAAATCCTTTATCACTAGGAGCATCTCCCATATCTGCTCCCATAGCAAGTCTTGGAAATGAATAGGGTCCACCACTTAATGGAAAAGCTGAGCCAAGTTCTGCATAAGGCATCCCTAAAAAAAATGAGATCACGGCTGTTATTAAAATTGCTAAAATAAGCGATGGTCCAGCAACTGCTCCCATAGCAGCTGGCATACCGAAAATACCTGATCCTAAAATACTACCAACACCTAGTGCTACCATAGTAAAGAGGCCTAGCTCTTTTTTTAATTTTGGATTACTCACAAAAACATCTCCTTTAACTTTATATTTCACACTAAAATGAATAATAATAAGTTAATTAAAAAAAATATATATATATTTTAAGTTATTTAACAAAGCCTTGTACTATTGGAAAATATCTTCCTTTAGTGAATGATTTTTTACTAACTCTAATACCAATTGGATTTTGTCTTCTTTTATACTCTGCTAAATGAATTTTTTTAATTAGATCATTTACAATTATGTCATCGTAAGAATATTTTTTTATAATTTCTTTAATTGATAAATGATCTTCAATATATGAAATTAATACGTTATCTACTATTTCATAATTAGGAAGATCATCAATATCTTTTTGATTTTCTTTAAGTTCTGCTGATGGTTCTTTTTCAATTATTTCTTTTGGAATAATTTCTTTTTTTCTATTCACATATTTTGCAAGTTTATAAACTTGTGTTTTTAATACATCTAATAAAACGCTAAGCCCTCCACACATATCTCCATATAAAGTTACATACCCAAGCGCCATTTCACTTTTATTTCCTGTTGATAAAACTACATATCCATTTTTATTAGACACTGCCATTAAAATCATTCCCCTAATTCTAGCTTGCAAATTTTCTTCTGTTGTATCAAAAGGTTTTTTATTAAAAATTGGGGCTAATAAATCTAAATAATTTTGAAAGACATGATCTATTGGAATATCTAATAAATTAATATCTAAATTTTCACAAATTTTATGTGAGTCTTCCATTGATCCAAGAGATGAAAATCTAGAAGGCATATTTAAAGAAAGTATATTTTCTTTTCCAAGAGCTTCTTTTGCAATACAAAGAACCATTGCAGAGTCGATTCCACCAGATAATCCAATTACAGCTTTTTTAAGATTTTGTTTTTTGAAATAATCTTTAACACCTAAAACAAGTGCATTATATAAATCTTCTATTGGATCTGATTGTATTTCTAAATTATTATACGTTTGATTTAGATCTACTAAAAAAAAATCTTCTTTAAATTTTTCAAGTGAACTTTTTAAATTTCCTCGATCAAAATACATACTATTGCCATCAAAAACTAATTGATCGTTAGCACCTACTTGATTACATATAATTAATGAACAAGATAAGTATTTTGAAACTTTTGAAAATATATTAATTCTTAAATCTTGTTTTTTAAAATAATAAGGAGATGCAGATAAATTTAAAACAACATCTGGATTTAATTTTTTTATTTCTTCTACTGGATCTAATTTATATTTAACATGTGTTAAAACCTTTGTATGCTCCCATAAATCTTCACAGATTAAAATCCCGACTCTTTTTTTCTTATATTCAAATACTACCTGTTTTTCATTTGAATCAAAATATCTTCTCTCATCAAAAACATCATATGTTGGAAGAAGAGTCTTATCTTTATATCCAATTATTTTTTGATCAATAATAATTACTGCAGAATTACAAAGTCTTTTTTCTCCAAAATCATTTCTTCTAACAGTGCCCAATACAACGCAAATATCCCTGCAAACTAAACAAATTTTATTTAATTCGTTTTGCATTTGATCTAAAAAATTATCAAACAGCAAAAAATCTTCTGGAGGATATCCACAAATAGCTAGCTCTGAAAACAAAACTATATCTACTTTTTTTTCTTTTGCTTTTTCAATTTCTGATATTATTTTTTTAGCGTTATTTTTAAAATCACCGATTTTATAATTTAACTGTGCAATATATATTTTCATGTTTCCCTCTAATTTCTTAGGTATATAAGAAAAAATGATTTTTTAAAACATAAAACAACCTATCTTTTTTAAAATTATTTTTATTAGAATTAGATCCTAGCTTAGCTAAAGTGAAATTTGTAAATAGAAACGGAAAAATAGAAGAAGAATATAGAAAAGTTTTTCCTAAAAGAGCGCCACTCACAAAAACAGATGATGAAAGTCTATTTGAAACTAAAAGAAAAGTTCCGTAATTAAAATTTTTTATCTTTTAAAACACATTCAGAATATGCAATTTCTCTGATATCTCTTTCGATATCATTTAAATGACCACACACACCTTCAATATCACTATATTTATTTATATAAATATTTTTTGATGCTTCTTTTATTGAATAATTGCCATTAACATTATAAAACCAATATTTTCCTTCAGGTGTTTTTTTAATAACGTAAATATTATTATTAATTTCTAAGTAAAGAATTTTTTGTTCCCCTTTGAACTGTTCTTCAACAAATCTTTTTAGTTGATTCTCTTGGTAAACTTCTCTATTAAATTCTATTCTTTTAAGCGGTTGTTTTAAAGTAAACGAGTTGTCTGCTCCAGTAATTTGAAATTTATCTAAATTATCCTGATAAGCAATTGCCGTAATGATTTTATTTAATATGAACTTAAAATTTTGAGAAGTAATTTTATCTAATCCACTTGAGTAAATCTCTGATACAAGATGCATAGCCAATTGCCTTTTTATATATATATCAGTAAATATGTTAAAAGAATGAGAATCCCAACGTACTATGGTTAATTTCTCTCTTAAAATAGCGAGTTTTTTGCTATCAGGTAAATGACTAAGTTCTAAAATATTAAAATCAATTGGAAAAAATCCATCTTTTCTATCCCCATATGGAAATTCAAGATGTTCTTCAACTTTCCTTCTTTCTTCCGATTGTTCTTTTGCTTCTTTTAATTCTCTATTTCTATCGCATTGCTCTAAAGCTTTTAATCCTACAATCCCTCCAAGAGCACACCCCAAGCAACATAATTGTGGAACAGACATATAAGAAATCAATTTCGCTGCACATAAAGCCGTAGTTGCAGCCATACCGCATAATTCACTATTTCCTTCATGATTAGGTTCTCTGATTCTATCCACATCAGGTCTAAACCCTTGTATTGACATGCCTGACATAATTAATTCCTTATCTTTTATTAAAAAACATTATTGATGTAATTAAACATTATATCAAAAAAACATTATTAAATTAAATATAATTTTTAATTTAATTAAGCATCTTAATAAAAAAAATTAAAATATTTATTACACTTGATCTTTGTATCTTCAATTTGCTTTTGAATCTTTATTTCAACTTATATATACTTTAGAATTTAATGTTAAATCTTAAATTTTTAAGGTAAATAGATGAAACAACAAAGAGAACATTGGGGAACCAGACTTGGATTTATAATGGCAACAGCTGGTTCTGCTATTGGACTTGGCAGCTTATGGAGATTTCCATATGTCACAGGCCAAAATGGTGGTGGAGCATTTGTAATGTTATATTTATTTTTTACATTAATTATTGGTATACCGGTATTTATATCTGAACTATTAATTGGTAGAGCTTCTCAAAAATCAGCTGTTTTAGCTTATAATGATCTATCTCATGGATCTACTCATTGGAAATTACTCGGTTGGCTTAATTTAATAACCTCTTTCATAATTTTATCATACTATTCAGTAGTTTCTGGTTGGACATTAAATTATACAGTTATGTCCCTTAATAATTTTACTGCTAACAAAACACCTGAACAGATCAGAAATATATTTGAAATACTTTTTAAATCGGGTGATATTAGCGTTTTTTGGCATTTTATTTTTATGACAATGACGGTAGGTGTTGTATTTTGTGGTATTAGAAAGGGAATAGAATACTGGTCTAAAATACTAACTCCTGCTCTTTTTACTATTTTAATTGGATTATTTATTTATTCAACAACACTTCCTGGATTTCCAGCAGCTGTAAAGTTTATATTATATCCTGATTTTTCAAAACTTACAGCAAGTGGTGTTTTAACAGCACTTGGAATGTCCCTTTTTACATTAAGTGTCGGACTTGGAATTATCCTTACATATGGATCTTATATGAAAAATAGTGATGATATTCCAAAAACAGGGCTTATAATTGGATCTGTATCAGTGCTTGTATCTTTATTTTCAGCTTTAATGATATTTCCAATAGTGTTTACATTTGGATTTAAACCAGAGGCAGGCCCTGGGCTTGTATTTCAAACTCTTCCTGTACTCTTTTCAAAACTTCCAGGAACAATACTATTATCAACAACATTTTTTATATTATTTGTTTTTGCAACACTAACATCAGCTATTTCTCTTCTTGAAATTATCGTTGCAAACTTAATAGAAGTTTTTGAATGGACTAGAACAAAAGCGGTACTAATAGCCGGTCTTTTAGCATTTTTACTTGGAATACCAACAGCACTTTCTGGCTCAGGAACTCTTTTTAAAAATTGGAAAGCAATTTTTGGAGGAGATTTTTTTGATACGGTAAACAATATAACAGCTACATGGTTTATGCCAATTTCAGCATTTTTAACAGTTATATTTATAAGTTTTATTATGAAAAAAAACTTTTCAGAACAAGAATTTTCAAAAGGAACTACACTTCAAAAAACTATGCATATCTGGTTTTTTTTAGTAAGATACGTAGCTCCTATTGCAATATTTATTATAATTTTGCAAGAAACTGGTGTTATAAACTTATCTAAACTCTTTACAAAATAAAAAGGATAATAATATGGAAAAAAAGCTATCAATTCATTCAGAAAATATATTGCCAATAATAAAAAAATGGCTTTATTCAGATAGAGACATTTTTTTAAGAGAACTTGTTTCAAATTCAAGTGACGCTATTACCAAACTAAAAATTTTAAAAGAAGATATATCAAGTGCTAAAATAGATATTACAATAGATAAAAAAAATTCTCTTTTGATTATTGATGACAATGGAATTGGAATGACAAAAAAAGAAGTTGAAAAATACATTTCACAAATTGCTTTTTCTGGAGCTGAAGACTTCATGAAAAAATATGAAGCAAAAGATTCTTTTATTGGTCATTTCGGACTTGGATTTTATTCTTCATTTATGGCATCTACCAAAGTAGAAATTGAAACTAAATCCTATCTTGAAAAAGAAAAAGCCGTAATATGGTCATCTACTGGAACATCTACATATACAATTGAGGAAGGATCCAGAGCAAATAGAGGAACTAAAATAACTTTATTTATAGATGATGAAAACAAAGATTTTTTAGAAGAAGAAAAAGTAAAAGAAACTCTTTTAAAATATACTAGATTTTTATCTTATCCAATTTTTTTAAACACAAAAAAAATTAATGATAAAGAACCTCTTTGGATTAAAAACCCAAAAGATATTACAGAAAAAGAATATTTAGATTTTTATAAAACACTTTATCCATTTGACCCTGATCCTATATTTTGGGTACATATAAATATAGATTATCCTTTTGAGCTAAAAGGAATATTATATTTCCCAAAAATACAATCAAACTATGACATTCAATCATCTAAAGTAAAACTTTTTTCAAATAGAATTTTTGTATCTGATAATTTAAAAGAAATACTTCCTGATTTTTTAACAGTTTTAAAAGGTTCAATAGAATCCAATGACATTCCATTAAATGTTTCTAGATCATATCTTCAAATGAATAAAACTGTAAAACAGCTAGGGGCTCATATCTCTAAAAAAATCTTTGATAAGTTATCTACCTTATATAAAGATCAAAAAGATAAATTTATCTCTTACTATCCAGATATAGAAGTAATAATTAAACTTGGAATTTTGCAAGAAGAGAAACTATTTGAAAAAGCAAAAAACTTTTTAATATATGAAAACACTAACAACAATTGGCTAACAATTGATGAATACATATCTAAAAGTAAAACAGATAAAAAAATATTTTACACACATAAAAACAAACATACTAAAGAACTACTAGACTTATATAAAGATATAGAAGTTATCTACACTAATCCATATATAGATTCTGCAATGATTAATTTATTAGAGTCCAAACTTGGAGTAAAATTCGTTTCAATAGAAGGATCTATTGATGATTCTATAATAGATAAAGAAAACGAAAAAAATGTTTTAGATTCAAATGGTCAGACAATTTCTGCAAAACTCTCTAAATTTTTCAAAAGCTCAATAAACACTGCAGATTTAGAAGTAGAAGCAAAATCTTTAAAAAACAAAAACCTCCCTTCTTTTTTAATGATAAAAGAAGAAGATAAAAGATTAAATGACTATATGACAATGCAAAACCAAAACATGACTCTACCAATCAAAAAAACACTTGTTATCAACACATCTAATCCATTAATTGAAAAAATTGAAAAATTACAATCTAAAGATCCTGCTTTAGCAAAAGATCTTACTAAACAAATTTATGGTTTAGCAAAACTTTCTCAAAAAGATCTTTCAGCAAACGATCTATCTGAGTTTGTAACTAACTCAACTAGCTTATTAGAAAAGTTAGTTAATATTTAAAAAAATCTTTACATAAATTTAAATATTTCTTAAAACTACCTATCGCTTATTTAATTAAAAATTAAATAAGCGATAATTTATTAATTTTTTTTCTATATTAAAACATGAGTAGACCATGGTTGCACAAGTCACATCTCCTCCGGCAATAAATCAAAACATTTGGTATGGATATGAACAAAATAATGGTAAAATTTATAAAATAGCATATCCCCGTGAAACTCAAAGAAAAATTAAAACTGCAATTGAAGAAATACTTCGATGCAAAAGTTTTCAAGATCAACTAGAGGATACAAAGCCAATAGCTGATCCTTTTTTTGCTAAAAGGTCTATAGAAGTTCTAACAGATACTGGTTACAAAACATTTTTATTAAATGATGATTTGAAACAAAGATTAGATCGACTATTTAGAATAATTGCAACACCCCCAAAACCTAAAGAAGAAGCTCCCTCCCCACTATTAGCAGATAAAAAAAGTGATAAAACAACTCAAAGCACACAATCTATTTCTTTAGATCCATCATCATCTATACCTAATCCTCAAGGAAGCCCTCAACCTTTATCTCAATCAACTGATGGTAGGATTTTAAAATTAGAACAAGAAATTGACAGATTAAATGGAGACCTTCTAAGAAATCCTTCTTCTTCTCAAGTATCTACACACTCACAAACAGATAGATTAGCACCTAGATTGCCTGCAAGCACTCAAACTCAAGCTGCAAGTAGTAATGAAGAGCAAAGAGAAAAAATAAGACTTCAAGAAAGAATAAGAGAATTAGAAGAAGAGCTGCAAACCTTACAAAGACAATTTGGAGAGTCTCATAGATTTCAAATTAAAGAAGATAGGAGAACAAGAACCTTTAATGATGCAAATAGACAATATGCAGATAGAAAACTAAGAGAAGCCCAAGAGAGATTAAAGGAGGCTGATGATGTAGTTACTTTAGCTAACAAAAGAACTTTAGAAGCAAAAGCAGAAGTTAGAAGATTAAATGAATTAGCATCACAACCCAAACATAAAAAAGAAGAAGCAAAAGAACAAGAAATCATAGATCCCCTTAAAAGTAGAATTAAACAGTTGCAAGTTAGAATTGATGAATTAGAAAATATTCAAAGGCATTTAGAACATCAAATTGATGAAAAACAAGAAGAAATAAATAGAGCTATTGACTTGCAAAAACTATCTTCCAGTGAATCCTTATCATCTTTTCGAAGCGAAAAAGACCTTCTAATAAAAGCCTTAATGGAAGAAATCGAAAGATTACGTGAAAAACTAGCAGATAATCAACAATTATTAGATAAACTAACTGAAGAAAAAGAAGAAGCATCAATACAGTTGATTGATTTAAGTAGAATTTTAAGAACTACTGATAATTTACCATCACAAGAAATAATTGCTAAAGCTAGAGAATCGGAAGAATCAGCAAAAAGAGTATTAGAAGCCGCAAAAGCTATGCAAGTAATTGCTGAGGAATCTATAAATGCTGCTATCGCTGAAGCTGAAGAAGCTAAAAGAGCTGCTGCTACTTTAGCTGAAAGATTAGATGAAGTCAGAGCTAATGCAAATACTGAGAAAGACGAGGCTGTTGCAGCTGCAACAAGAGATGCTGAAGCAAAAGCTGCTACTACTTTAGCTGAAAGATTAGATGAAGTCAGAGCTAATGCAAATACTGAAAAAGACGAGGC
>JAAKFI010000045.1 GCA_011065125.1 Candidatus Anoxychlamydiales bacterium
ACAAAGTTATCATGTGTAGTTGATCCATCTTTTGGATCTAGTAATGATATAATTTCATATGTAAAAAAAAACAATTTAAAATTAGATAAAATTTTATTAACTCATTCTCATTATGATCACATTGCAGATGTAAAATCATTAAAAGATCAGCTAGATCCTTCTATTTACATACATAAATTAGATTCTAAAAATCTAATAGATCCTGGATCCGATAAAACTTTTTCAATGTTTCATATTGATGGTATCGATCCCGATTTTTTTATAAAAGAAAATGATTTGATAAATATTGGAGATATTATTTTCAGAGTAATTCATACGCCGGGCCATACTCCTGGAGGAGTGTGTTATTTGATTGAAAAAGACAATATCTTATTTTCTGGAGATACGTTATTTAAAGGATCCTATGGAAGGGTAGATTTCCCGGGATCAGATAAAGAGCTAATGATAGATTCATTAGTTAAACTATCAAAATTAAATCCAAATACTACAGTATATCCAGGCCATGGATCAAAAACTACAATAGAAGAAGAAAGCTGGCTTAAAAACGCTAAAAAATTTGTAAATTAAAAGGAGAATAATATGACACTTGTAGGTAAAAAAGTGCCTGATATAAAAATGAAGGCTGTTATAAAAAACAAATTTGATGAAGATTTTTCACTTTCTAACTTTCATGGAAAATATGTAATTTTCTTTTTTTATCCATTGGATTTTACATTTGTATGTCCAACAGAGCTTATTGCTTTTCAAAAAAAATTAGAAGAATTTAAGAAAAAGAATTGTGAAGTTGTAGCATGTTCAATAGATTCACTTTTTTCTCATTTAGCATGGTTAAATACTCCTAAAGATCAAGGTGGAATTCAAGGTGTAGAATACCCAATAGTATCTGATATAACAAAAGAAATATCTAAAGCATACGGCACATTAAATGAAGAAGAAGGAATTGCTTTTAGAGGTCTATTTTTAATAGATAAAGATGGAATTATTCGTCATGAGCTTATAAATGATCTATTTTTGGGAAGATCAATTGATGAGGCTATGAGAGTATTAGATGCATTAATTAGTCATGAAACTCATGGAGAAGTATGTCCTGCAAATTGGAGGGAAGGTGAAAGTACTATGAAGCCTACAAATGAAGGTGTAAGAAAATATCTCTCTGAAAATTAAAATGGTTTGGATAACAAATAATCGAAAAGATCATTTTCGTTTATAATTATCAAACTTTGAAATTTTAAACAAATAGGGTTGGTAGCATCAATAATTTCTTTACTACCAACTTTCGGCATACAAAGAGCGTCTAATCTTTTTATGCTTTTTTTCTTTTTTAAAAATTTAAGACCTATCATATAGTCTTCTACGCTATAACCCTCATCTTCTACTCTAAAATAAATCACTTCTCTTTCATACATAAGGGCTTGGATAGCATAAAAAAGACCAAAACTGTCTTTTGGAGGCTCTCCTAAAGTATTAGATAACTGCTCTAAAGAATGAAAAACATAAGGGACGTGGTATTTGCCTTTTTCGCTTTCTCCAAACATGGCGATAACCTTTTGCATATACTACTCCTATTTATCTTCTAAGTAATACAAATTAAAATTTTAATCAATTATAATAATTATTTTAATATGCACAGTGTAATAATAATTATTACAAAGTTATTGTAATTAAATAGTTTTTAAGATTGTTAAGCTAATTGCAGGTGAATAATAATTAATATTATTGTATAATGTTAATTAAACAAAGTGTTAACAAAGTAAATTAAAATAATTGTTTTATAATTAATTGTAATAATAAAAAAAATAAAGAAGAGGTAAAATTATGGCAAGCGCAGCAGGAGCAGCAAGTGCTGGTAAAGTTCATTTTAAAGCTAAAAATATAATCCTAGATTTAGATTGTATTGCAGCAGCTAGAACAGATGGTAAAAATCAACTTTTAGAGTTACATGATGGTCATTTAAGGCTTTCGATGTTTGGTCACAGCACAAGAGATGCTAAAAGATCGACTTATAGCTTTCTTGGAAATATTGTTTGTGGAGCTACTCAAACAATGGGGGAGCAATTCAGAGGAGTTGTAACTGATCAAAAAGAAGTTTTAAGATATCTTGGTGAATTAGTAACTTCCATGGAAAGGTTCTATTCAGAAAGAAAACTTAATTATTTTGAAGCTCAGCCAGCGCTTACTGAAAGAGTAATTGAAAGTTTAAAAAGCTTTTCTGATGAAGGCTCTGCTCAAAAAGAGACTTTAAGAAAAAAACAAATTGAAACAGAAACTGTACGGGAAGGATTATCATTAAACATAGATGATATGGGCTCTGAATATAGAAGTTTAGCTGTTAGAGTTGAGGCATTAGCAAAAAAAAGTGAAATTTTTGTTAAATTTAGGAGAGACTTAAGGAAATCACAAGAAAGAGATATAGCTAATCATTTAGGTGCAGCAGCAGCTGGACCGGTAGATCCAAGGCAAGCATTAGCAAATAGACTAGCTTTAGAAATGGCAGCGGCAAGAAAAGGAAAAAAACCTGCTTAAAAAAAATAAAAGTTTTTAAATTAAGAAAAAAGCATGGCTAAAAGCCATGCTTTTTTTATGTATTTTAAAAATTATAAGCCTTTAAAAAAAGTTGCTTTATCTTTTAATTCATACTCTATTTCTAAAAGTCTATTATATTTACAAATTCTCTCCGATCTAGATAATGATCCAGTTTTTATTTGACCAGAATTTGTAGCAACGCAAAGATCTGCAATAAAGGTATCTTCGGTCTCAGCAGATCTATGAGATATTACTGTATTAAATCCATGTTCTTTAGCTAAATTAATAGCAGATATGGTTTCTGTTAGAGTTCCTATTTGATTTAATTTTATTAAAATAGCATTACATGCTTTTTTCTCTATTGCTTGTTTTAAAAATTTAGTATTAGTAACTAAAAGATCATCTCCTACTAATTGCAACTTATTTCCAAGTTGTTTTGTTAGCTCTATCCAACCATCCCAATCAGTTTCACTAAGGCCATCTTCTATAGAGTCAATAGGATATTCTTGGGATAATTTTTCTAAATGTTTGATTTGTTCTAATGGAGTTTTTTCTAAATATTTTAAATTTTTAAGCTTTTTTTTCTTTTCTATGTATTTATGTGAGTTTTCATCAAAAAATTCAGAAGCTGCGCAATCTAAGGCTATTGTTATATCTTCATTTGGTTTATATCCTGCATCTTTTATAGATTGCATTATATAATCTAGGGCATCTTCATCAGATTTGAAGTTTGGAGCAAACCCTCCTTCATCACCTACAGATGTAGAAAAACCTTCTTTTTTAAGAAGTTTTTTTAAAGAGTGAAATACTTCAGCTCCATAGCGAAGAGCTTCTTTGAAATTATTAGCTCCTTTTGGTCTGATCATGAATTCTTGAAAATCAAGAGGGCTATCAGAGTGGGCTCCACCGTTAATAATATTCATCATAGGGCATGGTAAAATAAAAGAATCATTTTTTGATAAGTACTTATATAAAGGCATTTTTTTAGAAATAGCTGCAGCTCTAGCTATACAAAGTGATACACCAAGGATTGCATTAGCACCGAAATTAGATTTATTATCTGTTCCATCTTTTTTTATCATTAAGTAATCTAGCTCTTCTTGATCTAAAACATTTTTATTTTTTAAAATTGGGAATATTTCATTTTTTACATTAGATACTGCATTTAACACCCCTTTTTCAAAGTATCTTTTAGGATCATTATCTCTAAGTTCTAAGGCTTCATGTATTCCAGTAGATGCTCCTGATGGCACTAAAGCTTTTACTGTAATGTTATCATCGGTAGTTAATATAACTTCAATTGTAGGAGATCCTCTAGAGTCTAGAACTTCTAAGGCATCAATATTTTTAATTTTGCTCATTTTTAATATCCTTTTTTTTCAAGTACTTCTTTTATTAAACTATGATAAGATTCAAAACGCAAGTGGGATATTTTTTTTTCTTTTAAGGCTTTTTTTACACTACAATCATTTTCATTTATATGTTTACAATTTTTATATTTGCAATTTTTTGAATATTTCAAAAAATCTGTAAAATGATTTTTAATATCATCTATTTTAAGATCCCAAATCCCAAAACTCTTAATGCCAGGAGTATCTATACAAAAGCCTTTATTTTTTAATTCTATAAGTTCAGCTTTTGTTGTAACGTGAGCTCCTTTGTATGTTTTTTTAGCTAAGTCTTTTGTTTTTAAATTTGTTTTAAAAATAGCATTTATTATAGAAGATTTACCAACTCCTGATTGACCGGAAAAAACAGAGGTTTTTTCTTTCATAATTTTTTTTAATTTATCTAAACTGATTTTATCTTTGCAGCTAATAGATACTATTTTATAGTCTAGTTTTTTATATTCTTTTATAAATTCTAAATATCTCTTTTTTTCTTCTTCATTACTTTCAAGTAAATCAATTTTGTTAATGATTATAATGCTATCCATATTTCCTTTATTGGCGGATATAACATATCTATCAATTAAAGATGGTTTTAAGGGGGGGGTTACTACTGATGATGTAATTAATACTTGATCTATGTTTACTGCAATTATCTGTTTTTTGCTTTTTCTAGGAGCAAATCTACTAAGGATAGAGAATCTTTTATCAATTAACTCTATTACCCCTTGATCTTCATTTAATTTTTTCAAAAAGACATTATCACCAACAGCTAATACATTTTTATTAAAAGTATATTCTTTTTTTAAAAGACCTCTAAGTGAACATTTAAAAGTTATCCCTTCATTTTTAGCTAGAATTTCTTCTTTTGAAATAGATATAACTTTAGCTATAATTAAATCTTTTGTGTCTACTTTTTTTATTTCTTTTTTATCTAAATTAGTTTTTTTATATTTTGATCTATCTTTTTTTTGTTTTAGTTTTCTTTGTTTTTTTATCTCTTTATTATTTTTTGAATGAAATTTTTCCTCAAAATTTAGTCTTTCGTCAAAATCTTTCATATTTTACCTTAGTTTTTCCATTATAATAGATCCTGCTATTGCAACATTTAATGAATCAATATTTGAAATTTTTATTTTTACTTTTTTTGAAAATCTTTCAAAAAAACTATCTATACCCAAAGATTCGCTACTTAAAATTATTGCAAAACTATTTTTAGTATTTATTTTATTTATATTTTCTCCATTCATATCGGCTAAATAAGAGTCTATTTTATTTTTTTGAATATAATCTTTTAAAAATTCTTTTGTGGTTTGTAAAATTGGAATAAAAAAAGTAGCGCTTTTAGCCGATCTAATAGCTTTATCTAAATAGGGGTCACACGAATCTTTTGTAAGTACAACAATATCATAATCAAAGGCATATGCTGATCTGATTAAAGTTCCTAAATTCCCTGGATCTTTAAGTTTATCTAAAATAAGTATTTTTTTTTGATTTTTTAAAATAGGATCTTTTGGCATAGAAATAATAGCAGCTACATCTTCAGGTGTAGAGACACTTGTAATTTTTTTCATAATAGAATCATTTACTAAAAGCACATCATTTGCTCTGTATTTTTTAATATCCAGATCTTTGTTTGTTGTAATTAAAAGTTTAAGAGGATGTTTTTTTAAAACATCAAAAATTATTTTTTTTCCAACTAATAAAACTTCTTTTTTCTCATTTCTATATTTTCTATCCTTTCTTATTTTTACAATATGTTTTATTGTAGTATTAGATGTACTTATAATTTTTTTTAACATTTATAAATCCTATGGAAAAAATTTCTAAAAAAAAGCCAAAATACTTTTTAACTCATAAAGTTTTTTTTATTACTTTATTTATTTTAATCCTCCCTCTTTTTATATACGATCTTATTTTATATAAACAAGAATACAAATTAAAAATAGATGATGCATATACTTTTCTAGAAGTTCTTGCAAAAAGTAAAAAAACGCTACTAGATGAAAAATTAAAAGAAATTGATTATTTATATAATTTATCTATTCAAAATATTAATTTTGAAAATAAAAAGAATAATTGCAATGAAGAAATTATAGATCCAAATTTATTTTTAAAAGATTTATCGAAAGATTTTAGTGTAAAGAGTATTTTCTATTTATCTTTTTTTGATAAAAAATTAAAAGTTAAATATGCATCGGATAAAAAATTATTGAATTTAGATTTTACTTCTTATAGAAAAATTTTGAATACAAAAAATGATTTTTTTTCTTTAAACACTACTCTTGAAAAAAACGAGCTATTATATTCTAAAACTATCTATTCAAATGACATACCTATTGGGGCTTTGGTTTTTTCTTTTAATTTAAAGCCTATTTATTTTGATTTAGATACATATCAATATAAAATCAATTTATCAGTGATTGATTTTGCATCTAGAATAGTTGTTACTAATAGAAAAAATAATAATTATCTCTATTTAAAACCAGATTACCATAAAGGCTTGTTCGAAAGAGAAGAGAAAAATTTTGCCATAAAAAAACAAATAGATAATTTAAAATATGATTTGGTAGTTGAAATTCCTAAAAGCGAACTTGTAAAAAAACATATTCAAAACTATTTAATAAAACACATTTTATTATTTTTATTGATTATATTTTTAGCTCTTTTATTAATTTATTTTTTGGTTTACATTTTTTCAAAGCCGATAAAATCACTTATTGAAGTAATGATTGAAATTTCGAATAAAAATTTTAAAGCTAGATACAAAAAAAAGTTATTTGGTTTTGAAATAAATTATTTAGGAAATGTTTTTAATTTCATGATGGATACTATTACACAAAAAGAAAAAGAAGTGACGTATGAAAAAGAAGAAAAAGAAAAATATTTAGGTGAAATTGAAATTGCAAGAGACATTCAAAAAACATTATTTCCCAAAAAACTACCTAAATCAAAAGATATTTTAATTGATGCTAATTTTTATCCTGCAAAAGATGTCAGCGCTGATTTTTATGATATTTTTAAAATAGAAGATAAAATTTATTTTATATTAGCTGATGCTTGTGGTAAGGGTGTTGGAGCATGTTTATATTCATTATCTATTAGATCTATGATTAGGTCTTTTGTGCAAAGTGAAAAAAAATTAGAAGATGTAATTAAAAATGTTAACGCACTTTTTTTAAAAGATACAGTAGATGCTATTACTTTTGTAACAGCATTTATTGGAGTATATGATATTAAAAAAAATATTTTTTCTTATACAAATGCAGGACATTTGCCTGCTATTTATAAAAAAAATAAAAAATTAGTAGAATTACAAACTAAACCTTCTAAAGCATTTGGGATAGATGAAATTGAAAAAGTTACAATTGAATCAATAAAATTAAAAAAAGATGATTTAATTTTTATTTATTCTGATGGAATAATTGATGCTAAAAATAAAAGCAATCAGATTTTTTCTAAAAAAAGATTAGAAGATTTTATTTTAAAATATGACATGAAAAATGCTAATAACTTTTTAAAAGATCTGTTTCAAGAAGTAGATATTTTTACAAAGGGCGAAAAAATTTATGATGATATGACAGCTATTGTTATAAAGAAGATTTAAAAAGATTAGTTTTTTTAAGTTTATCTAGTATTGAATTTACATCATTTAATTTGAAATTTATAGATATTTTTTCAGCTTCTTTTAAAAGTTTTCCCATTAAAGGACTATTTTTTATTCCTAAAAGTTTCAAATTTTCTGCTTTAACAATTGGATTATTATTAATAATTCTATCTATATAAGTTTTTAAGTTATCTTTTTTTAAATCTATTTCCATCATTACTTTTTTTCTTTGTTCTTTATCTAGGTGTATTTCAAATATTTGCAGAATAACTTCAAAGTTAAAATCAGAAAATAAGTAAGCAAATGTATAATTATCTATTTTTTTATAATCTTTTAATAGATTCATAGAATTTTCTAAAACATAAACAAAATTTATTTCTCTATTAGATAGCTTTAGATATTTACAAATTTCTATTTTTTTATTTATGTTTATATTTTTAAAAAGATTTAATAAAGGAGCTATTACAAAAACATTATTTGGATAATCATCTATAAGTTTTAATCTATTTTCGATGTCTTTAAAGGTTATGTTTTTTAAAACTGGGAAAATAGTTTGTAATAAACCATATTCAAACATCATTAAAAGAGCATCTTTAAACCCTTTATAT
>JAAKFI010000046.1 GCA_011065125.1 Candidatus Anoxychlamydiales bacterium
TTTCTCCTCTAGATGAAGTTTTACCTCTACCTGAAGAAGGCTCTCTTCCAACTCTTTGAACATTTGTTCTTTTAGAAAGTGTGTTTTTTAAATTATGTAAGGTTGTCATTATTCAATTCCTCTTTCTTTTAGAGATTTTTCTTTATTCTTCAATGTTAAAAGTGCTTTAAAAGTAGCTTTAACCTGATTTAGTGGATTATTAGATCCCTGACTTTTCGCCACAATGTCACCAATCCCAGCAAGCTCAAGAACAGCTCTTACTTGCGAACCAGCCACTATACCTGTTCCTTTTTTAGCAGGTTTTAAAAGTAACTTTGCACCATCATATCTAACTAAAACCTCATGTGGAATAGTAGTTCCATTCATATCAAATGTAATTATATTTTTTTTTGCTTTTTCAGAGCCTTTTCTTATTGCATCAGAAACTTCATTAGCTTTTGCAAATCCATAACCAACTCTACCTTTTTCATCACCTACAAGTATAAGCGCAGAAAAGCTAAATTTTCTTCCACCTTTAACAACTTTTGAACATCTATTGATGTACAATACTTTTTCTTCGAACTCTTCTGTATGTTCTTTTTTTGCCATTTTTATCTTCCTTAAATTATTAATCCAGCTTTCCTTGCTGAGTCTGCAAATTCAGCAATAATTCCATGGTATTTCAATCTACCTCTATCAAAAATCACAGATCTTATTTTTTTTGACTTAGCCATTTCAGCTATTTTCTGTCCCAATTTAATAGCAGCATCTTTTGATTTTTTTAATTTCACATCTTTAGAATATGTACCAACAGATAATAGCGTTTTACCATTTTCATCGTCTATTAATTGAACAAATAAATGTTTATTTGTTTTAGTAACCGACATTCTCGGCTTGTTAATATCGCCTCTTAGCTTTTTGCTAACTCTTAGTTTTCTTCTTTTTCTTGAAATATTTCTCTTTATTATTTCACTTTCCATAATATTAAAACCTTATTTACTATTTAGTTTTAGCAGATTTTCCTGCTTTCTTACGAACATATTCATCTTTATATCTAATACCTTTGCCTTTATAAGGCTCCGGCGGTTTAATCGATCTTACTCTAGCTGCAAAATGTCCAACTTTTTGCTTGTCAATTCCAGAAATTGTAATCTCTACTGATTTTACAACTGCAACGTCAATTCCTTCTGGAATGTCTATGTCAGTTGGATGTGAAAATCCAACTTGTAAATCAAGTTTTTTACCTTTTACAGCAGCTCTAAAACCTACTCCAATCAGAGATAATTCTTTTTTAAAACCAACTCCAGCTCCAATTATTAAATTATTAATTAAAGCTCTATATAATCCATGATCAGCCTTAGGTATTTTTTCTTTTTCACTTATAGATACAATTACTTTAGAATCTTTAACTTCAACCATAATCCCTTTTTTCAAACCTAACTCTATAGTTCCCTTTGGACCTTTTACAGATATAGATTTTTCAGGCATAACTTTTACTTCAACATTTTTTAAAATATTAATCGGTGTTTTTCCAAGTCTTGACATTTTTACCTTCCTTAATTACCAAATGTATAATAGTACTTCGCCACCAACTTTGAGGCTTTGAGCTTTTGTGTCATCCATAACCCCATGTGATGTAGAAATTACTGCTGTACCAATTCCACCTAATACTCTAGGCAAATCATCATGCGATACATATTTTCTTCTTCCAGGTTTAGAAATTCTTTTTATCGTTCTAATTACTGCGTTTCTATTTTTATTATATTTCAAAAAAATTCTCATTTTTCTCTTATTTTCGTTTACTAAAAAATTAGAAACATAGCCTTTTTCCTTTAGTATTGAAATGATACTTATTTTCATTTTGCTTATCCATATATCAATATAGACATGCTGATGTAATTGAGCATTCCTAATTTTTGTTAATAATTCTGCTATTGGATCATTAAATGCCATTAATATAAACCTCTTATTTAAATGGGAATCCCATCATTTTTAGTAATTCTATACAATCTTCATTGTTTTTAGCTGTTGTAACAAACGTAATATTCATACCTTGATTTCTTTTCACTTTATCTAAATTAATCTCAGGAAAAGCTGCTTGATCACTAAGTCCAAGTGAATAGGATCCTCTTCCATCAGCTTTAGTTTTAAAACCTCTAAAATCTCTAATTCTTGGCGATACAATATTACAAAATCTATCTAGAAAATCATACATTCTTTTCTTTCTAAGTGTAACTTTTAAACCAACTACCTGATCTTCTCTTAATTTAAAATTCGATATCGCTTTTTTAGTTTTAGTTTGTACAGGTTTTTGTCCTGATAAAAGAGTTAATTCGTTCAAGTGATCTTGAATAGATGTTTTATCTTTAACTGCTTCATTTAGGCCCATGCTTATTATAATCTTTTTAAGCTTTGGGATTTCAAAAATATTTCTATTGGAATATTTTTTCTTAAACGCTGGTAATACTTCGTTATTATATTTTTCCTTCAATCTTGACATTATTTTACCTATTTTTTTACTGCCCTTAAAAGCTTTTCTTTACCGTCTAAATTATAAACAAGCTTTTTTTGTTCTTTTTCAAATTTAACTTTTACTTTTATTTTTTTATCATCTTCTGTGCATAGCGCAACATTTGAGATATGAATTGCCTTTTCAATTTCAATTATTTGTGAACTTTGAGATTCTTTACTTTTTTTAACATGTTTTTTTCTAATGTTAATTCCTTGTACAATCACTTTATCTTTTAATTTAGATATAACTCTTCCAACTTGTCCTTTATCATTTCCAGCAATAACAATTACTTTATCATCTTTTTTTATCCACTTACTCATACTATATTACCTCAGGTGCTAATGAACATATTTTTATATATTCTCTTTCTCTAACTTCTCTACAAATTGAACCAAAAATTCTTGTTCCTTTTGGATTTTTTTTATCATCTATAATCACACAACTATTATCGTAAAATTTCAAAATTGATCCATCTTTTCTTCTAATTCCTTTTTTAGTTCTAACAATTACCGCTTTTACTTTTTCACCTTTCTTTATACTACCTTTAGGATCTGCTTCTTTAACTGAACAGATTATCACGTCACCTACGTGAGCGTAGCGTCTTTTAGATCCACCTAAAACCCTAAAGCATTTTACTTTTTTTGCTCCGGTATTATCTGCAACATTCAGTTGTGATTCTTCTTGTATCATTTTTTTTACCCTTAAATTTTAATTACACTACTTCTAGTACTCTAAATCTTTTTAATTTAGAAAGAGGTCTTGTTTCAACTATTGTTACAGTTGATCCAACTACGGCTTTTCCACTTTCATCATGGGCATAATATTTTTTCCATTTATCAAAAGATTTTTCATAGCGTTTATGTCTAACTTTTCTTACTACTCTAACAACAACAGTTTTATTCATTTTATCTGATACCACTGTTCCTTTTAGTATTTTTTTTCCTTTCATTTTTTACTAAGTCCTTTTTATTTTTTCGCCATTAAATGCATTATTGTCTTAATTTGGGCCTTTTCTTTTTTTAAAGTTTTTAAAAGATGAGGCTTTTCAACTTTATGATTTATAGCAAGTTCATTTCTTATTTCAAAAAGTGTTTTATTAATTTCATCAATTCTAAATTCTAGTTGTTCTATACTTAGTTCTTTTAGTTCTTTTAATTTTGTCATAATTAAACCCTTTCAACTCTTGTTACAAATTTTGTTTTTATAGGTAGTTTTGCAGCTGCAAGCCTAAGTGCTTTTCTTGCTTCTTCTATTGTAACATTTCCAACTTCAAATAATATTCTTCCTGGTCTAACTACACTAACCCAAGCAGTTGGAGAACCTTTACCTTTACCCATTCTTGTTTCTGCAGGTTTTTTTGTTATCGGTTTATCTGGAAATATTCTTATCCATACCTGACCTTTTCTGGCAAAATATCTTGTTATTGTTACACGACACGCTTCAATTTGTTGAGATGTTATCCAACCTCGACCTAATGATTGCATTCCAAAATCTCCAAAATCTACAAAACATCCTGCTTTTGCAAGTCCTGTACATTTCCCTTTCTGCTGTTTTCGATGTTTTGTTCTAGCTGGCAAAAGTGCCATAACTACACTCCTTTATTATTATTCTTCACCTTTATTAATCCAAACTTTAACCCCTATACAACCATAGGATGTCTCTGCTCTTGATAGTGCATAATCTATATTAGCTCTTAATGTATGAAGAGGAGTTCTACCATCTTTATACCATTCAGTTCTTGCTATCTCAGCACCACCTACTCTTCCAGATATTGCAATCTTTACTCCAGCGGCCCCAGCGTCCATTGTCGTTTGCAAAGATCTTTTCAAAACTCTTCTAAAAGGAACTCTTCTTTCCAATTGCTTTGCTATATTATCTGCTACTAGTTTAGCATCTAAATCTGGTCTTTTAATTTCTTCAACTTCAATCCAAACATCTTTACCAATTAATTTTTTCAATTCTTTTTTTACAACATCAATTTCAGCACCTTTTTTACCAATAACTAGTCCTGGTCTTGCTGTATGAATTGTTACTTCAACCTTTCCACTCATTCTCTTAATTGCTATTTTCGATGTTCCAACACAGGCTGGCTGCTTAAATAAATATTCTCTAATTATTCTATCTTCTTCTAAAAGATTTCCAAACTCTTGTTTATTTGCATACCAATTAGAATCCCATTTTTTTCTAGTTACTAATCGAAATCCTATTGGGGATACTTTTTGACCCATTAATTTTTTCTCCTATTTTTCACTACTTACTACAACCATAAAATGGCTTGTTCTTTTGTTTACAGGCACTCTTCCGCCTTTACTTCTAGCTTTAGCTCTTTTAATAATTGGACCGCCATCTACTCTAACTTCATCAATTTTTAAATCTTCGAGTCTCGCTTCAAGTTGAGTCTCAGCATTCGCAATTGCACTATTTAATGTTTTTTCTAAAAGCTTTGAGCTTTTTAAATTAGAGTGTTTTAATTGAATTAGTGCATCTTGTACTTTTAATCCTCTAATTAAGCCAGCAGCCAGTCTTGCTTTATAAGGACTTACTCTTACATGCTTTGTGATTGATTTAGCTTTCTTCATATTATTGTCCTCCCTTTTTCACAGGATGACCTTTAAAAGTTCTTGTAGGCGCAAACTCTCCAAGTCTATGTCCAACCATGTTTTCTGTGATTACAGTTGGTATAAATTTTTTCCCATTATGAACTTCAAAAGCAATTCCAACCATATCTGGAGTTACCATTGATCTACGTGAATATGTTTTAATAGGTCTTTTACTATTTTCTTTCTTATGCTTAGATATTTGATCTATCAAGAAATGATCAACAAACGGTCCTTTTTTTAAAGATCTTGCCATTATTTCACCTATTTTTTACGTCTACTTTTAATAATCATTTTATTTTTCTTTTTATTTTTTTTAGTTTTAAAACCTTTAGCAAATCCAGCCCAAGGAGATTGTGGATGGTTACCCTTGCTTTTACCTTCTCCACCACCATGCGGGTGATCTACAGGGTTCATCGCAACTCCTCTAACAGTAGGTCTTATGCCTTTCCATCTCGTTCTTCCAGCTTTACCATCAACTCTTAAGTTATGCTCTGAATTAGATATAGATCCAAGTGTTGCTTTGCATTCTTCTTTTATTAATCTAACTTCACCAGACGGCATCTTTATAGTTACATGATTAGCGCTTTTAGCTAAAAGTTGAGCTGATAATCCTGCTGATCTAACAAGAGTAGCGCCTCTACCTGGATATAATTCAATATTATGAATTACCGATCCTAAAGGCATATATTTTAATTTCATGCAATATCCAACTTTAAAAGGAGCTCCTTTAGTAGTACCAACATTATCACCAACTTTAAGGCCTTGAGGTGCTATTATATAGCTTTTTTCTCCATCCGTATAATGAAGCAATGCAATGTGCGCTGTTCTATTTGGATCATATTCGATTGAAGCAACTTTAGCTAAAATGTCATCTTTATCTCTTCTAAAATCAATCAATCTAAATTTTCTTTTATGTCCACCACCTCTATGCCTGCAAGTTATTCTTCCATGATTGTTTCTTCCATTAATTCTGCTTTTCTTCTGAGTTAGGTTTTTTTCAGGTCTTTTTTTAATAGGGTTTAGCTCATCAAATGATGGCATTACTAATTTTCTAAGTGATGGTGTTATTGGCCTAAATTTCTTTGTCATCTGTAGCCTCTTTTATGCTTTATCATCTAAGTTATCATTAATATCTAATGTAACGATGGCTTTTTTCTTTTTAATAGTCCTTCCCAAATGACCTCTTACTCTCTTGGTTTTTGGATGAACTGTTACTATATTTACTTTTTTTACTTTAATTTTTTTCTCTGTGTATATTTTTTCAAGAGCCCATGCAACTTCTTTTTTGTTAGCTTTTACATTAACAAAAAATACATATTTTGGATTTTGAAATTTTCTAATACACTTATTACTTTCTGAATCTTTTAAAGATGCTAATACTGAAGCTTTTTCAGTAATTACTCTTGAAATGATAATGTCATAAGGAGTCTTTTGCATTATTTTGTCTCACTTTTATTTACAACTTTTTTTAATTCATCTAAAACAGTGTCTGTTACAATCAAATTGTGACTAAGCATAAGTTCATATCCATTAACTGAAGAAATATCAACTAATTGAGTTTTATTAATATTTCTCAGACATCTTTTAAAATTAGAAGAATTTTCATGTTTAGATAAAAATAGAACTCTAGTCCCTTTTAAGTTAGTTGCACTTAAAAAAGCATCAACTTGTTTTGTTTTTTTAATTTCTTCGTCCTTCACTTCTACTATAATCGCTTTGTTATTCATTATTTTTTCAATAATTAAAGTGCTGATGATTTTTCTTTTTTCTTTTTTATTAACTTTTACATGTTGATTAAATTTTGGTTTTGGACCAAAAACAACTCCACCACCTCTAAATTGAGCTGCTGCATAACATCCTTGTCTCGCTTTTCCAGTTCCTTTTTGTGCATGTGGTTTTGCACCTGTTACATTCACTTCTTTTCTTCCTTTGGTGTTTGCTGACCATTGGCGTGCGTTTTTTCTTAAAGCAACAATATAATCTTTGATCATTTGAGCATTAGCTAGGTCTTTGAAATTTTTATCTTCAAAAGATTCCTCGCCTATTTCTTTTCCTTTAAAATCGTATTTTTTAAGTTTGATCACAATTCGCCTCGATTATTTTTTTGCTTTTAAATTTTGCTTTTTTGTTTTATTAATATAGATAATACTATCTATGCTTCCTGGTATTGACCCTTTTATTGCAATAATACCTTTTTCTTCATCGATTTTTATAATTTTTAGTTTTTGAGTGGTAGTTCTAACTCCACCCATTCTAGATGCTCTTTTCCCACCTTTAAAACATCTTCCGGGGGTTGATCTCATTCCAGTTGACCCACCTAATCTATGTGATCTTGAGCAACCATGAGATGCGGGCATACCAGCAAAACCATATTTTTTCATTAATCCCTGAAACCCTTTACCTTTCGAAACTCCGCACACATCAATCAATTCGCCTTCTTTAAAATAGCTAACTGTTAATACCTGTCCAATTTTGTAATCTGATAGGTTTTCTGTCTTGGATTCTAATAATTTATAACTTGGTTCAACATTATTTTTTTCGAAATGACCTTTTAAAGGCTTAGAAATATTTTTATTTTTTCTAATAGATCCAATTTGAAGAGCATTGTAACCATCTTTTTCTTTGGTTTTAATTTGCGTTATTATATTTGGGTCTGCTTGCAATATTGTGCAAACTACTACATTTCCTTTTTCATCAAAAATTTGGGTCATCCCCTTCTTTTTTCCGACAATTCTTAAACTCATATTTCAATCCTTGAAAAGGCTTTAATTTGTTTTTTTGTTTTATCCATCTAAATCTTCTAAAAGAATAACAAAGAAGATTAACAAAACACACTATTTCACTCAATAAAAATCTTAAAAGCATTTTAAATGTAAAT
>JAAKFI010000047.1 GCA_011065125.1 Candidatus Anoxychlamydiales bacterium
TAAATACTATAAATATTAGCAATAAAATTATTATTTTTTTCATAAGTTCTTTTCCATTTTTTTTAAGAAAACATTTTATCTGTTATAATTATAAAATTCAATGTTTGTAATTATTTTTAATAATTAAATTTAATTTTAATTACTAATAATTAACAGCTTTGAAAAATTAAACCATTGATAACTTTGCATATTTTGTAACGATTGATCTTGTAATGTCACCATCATCGAAAACAATATCTAAAGTTTCTCCAAGAGATGTAGAGTAGACTTTAGTAACCATTCCTTCCCCAAAAGTTTTATGTTTAACCATTAAACCTGGATAATACATATCAAAATCATTATCAATACCCTCATTCATGGAAGGATCAAAATAATTTTCTTGCATTGTTGCAGAAACTTTTTCTATAAATTTTTCAGGTAGTTCTTTTAAAAACCTAGATTTTATACAAAATTTGGAACTTCCAAAGATATATCTTGTTTGGCAGTGACTAATATAAAGATATTTTTTAGCTCTTGTTATCCCAACATAGCAAAGTCTTCTCTCTTCTTCAACTGCATCTAATGTGTTTTTGGAGTTTATATGGGGAAATAGATCTTCTTCAAGACCTACCATAAATACTAAATCAAACTCTAAACCCTTTGAATTATGAAGACTCATTAATTTTATGCATTTCTCATTTTTTGTATCAACATTGCTCATTAAATTTAAATTTTGCAAAAATTCATCTAAATAACCTTCATTTTCTTTTTGCCAAAGGGATGCTTTTGAAATTAATTCTTTAACGTTTTCTTTTCTATTTTCATAGCTAATAGGATCTTCTTTTAGATAAGAGTTATAATTCATAGTATCAATCATTTTTAAAATAATTTTAGATATATCTATTTTTTGATTATATAACTCTTTAATTTCTTTTAATTTATGAATGTAATCTTTTAAGTTATCTTTTTGTCTACTAGACAATTTAAAATCTTTAAAATCACTTGGGTTTTCTAGATATTTTTCTATTAAATTAATAATGGAAATATTTTCTTTTTCTGTAAAAAATAATAATTTTAATAGAGTTTGTTTTCCAATACCTCTTTTAGGGATATTTATAGTTCTTGAAAAAGATATAAAATCTTTTTTTGTAATTAAAAGTTTTAAAAAAGCTAAAATATCTTTTATCTCTTTTCTTTGATAGAAAGAGAGACCTCCATAAATAACATATGGAATATTTTCATTAATTAAATAATCTTCAAATATTCTAGATTGAAAATTTGTTCTATAAAATATAGCAATATTGTCTAAAGAAATATTATTTTCTTTTTTATGTTTAAGTATTTTATTTATTACAAATTTAGCTTCCTCGGTATCAGTTTTAGCATTTAATACTTTTATATTTTCTCCATCATTTAAATTAGAAACTAAATCTTTTTCTAATCTATTAGAATTATTTTTTATTAAAAAATTTGCAGCATCTAAAATATTTTTAGTCGATCTATAATTTATAGTAAGTTTTACAACTTTAGCATTTGAAAAATCATTTTCGAAATTTAAAATATTTTGATATCTAGCACCTCTAAATGAATATATGGATTGATCTGGATCTCCGACAACGCATATATTTTTATTTTTTTTAGATAAGAGTTTTGCAATTGTATATTGAGAAAAATTAGTATCTTGATATTCATCTATTAATAAAAAGGGCCATCTATCTTGATACATATTTAAAATCTCTTCTTTTTTTTGGAAAAGATTTGCTGTTAAATAAAGTAAGTCATCGAAATCTAAGGCGTTATATTCTTTTAATTTTTTTTGATATAGATGAAATATATCTATTTTAGTTTTTGTAAATGAATAATCAAATTTTATATTGTTAATATCTACTAAATCATTTTTTGCATTAGAAATTAGGTATTTAGTTTTTTTTAAATTTCCTTTTTCATCTTTTATATTTAAAATCTTATAACAGTCTTTTAAAAGTTTTAAAGAGTCTTCCTCATCATAAATAGTAAAATTATTTGAGTAATCTAAATGATGTATTGATTCTCTTAAAATTCTAGCTCCAAGTGCGTGAAAAGTGGTAGTTAGCACATTTTCATTTGTACTTTCTTTTACTCTATTAGACATTTCGCTAGCTGCTTTATTAGTAAAAGTTACAGCTAATATATTTTCAGGAATAATACCTATTTCTAAAAGTTTAATAATTTTACAAACAATAACTCTAGTTTTTCCAGAGCCAGCTCCTGCTATTACTAAAATTGGTCCTTCAATTTGATCTACTGCTTGTTGTTGAAATTCATTTAAATTATATTTATTCATTTTATTTTACCTGTGATCTAAGTTCGCCTTCTCTTATTCCTAAATGTCCATATCTATCATAATTATTTGTAATGGAAACCTCTCTAATATAATGTAAAAGTTCATATCTTCCATTTGCTAAAACAGGGTCATCCATAATATGACAAACAGCTTTTGAACAAGCTTGTTTTATAGATTCATTTGCTTTAGAAATTAGTCTAAGTCTTTTAATTTTTTTTGAGAGAATTCTTTTTATAAATTCATCACTGCTCTCTTCTAAAATTGTAAGTTTTGGAATAAAATCAATCCAGTCTAAATTATGATTGTCTTTATTGCCACTCCAGCTAATTTCAAGTGGCATTGAACATGTTAAAGCAGCAGCGCATACACGAAGAGCATCTAAAGCAATAGTATCATCTTCTAGTCTGAGTGTTACTAATTTTCTCGGCACATACTTTAAAATATTATCTTGACCAAGCAGTTTTGATGGGTCGCTATCTTGTTTTAATCTATGCCACCAATAGGCATAATTTGAAATAGATCCATACCAAATGCCAAGTTCTTCGGCGCACAAATCAATTTTTTCTAAAATTGAAGTTAAACTATTTACTAAATCATTTACGGGTTTTTTTTGTTTAGGAAGAATTTCTTTTTGGGACAATCTTAAAAATTCTAAAATATAATTAGGCCCTCCTGATTTATATTCATTTCCAAAAGCGCTTTCTTTACATCCACCAAAAGGTTGCCTTCTAATTTTTGCATCTGTAATTTTAGTATTTATATACAAATTCCCAGCTTCAATATTTTCTTGCCAAATATGTTGTTCTCTTGGATCTAAACTAAACAGACCAGCGCAAAGAGCAAATTTACAATTATTAGAAAGTAGAATAGCTTCTTTTAGATCTTTAACTTTTATTATTGATAAAATTGGGGCGTATATTTCTCTTTTTCTAATATTGCTATTTTTATTTATATTAATCTTTATACCAGGGGAAATAAGTCTTGGATTTTTTTGATCTATTTTGGGTTTAACAAGCCATTTTTCACCTTCTTCTAATTTTGTGAAAATATCTTTTAGATTGTCATCTATTTCTCTTACCATGGGAGTAATATAACTAGATAAATCAAAGGGATTTGATACTTTTAAATTTAAAGTAGCTTCTCTTAAGTTATTTAAAAATTTTTCATTTTCATATACTTCTTTTTCTAAAATTAAAATAGAAGCTGATGAAAATTTTTGACCTGAAAAAGAAAAAGCAGATTCTATTATTTTATTTATTGCATCTTCTTTATCTGCCATTGCAGTTACAATTATAGTATTTATGCCGCCAGTTGACGCAGATAAATAGAGTCCCTGTCTTTCTTCTATTAATTTTTTGGCAATACTTGCCGAAGTAGAAATTTTAACAATATCAATATCTTTATTTTTCATAGCATGATCATATAAAAAATCTTTGGATGTATTTATAAATTGCAAAACATTCCTTGGAATACCTGCATCCCAAAATAACTTTATAAGTTCATAGCAAGAAAGAGGGGCATTGATTGAAGATTTTAATATAACGCAATTACCACAAATCAAAGCTGCTGCTACTGTTTCAGCTGTAACAGATAAAGGATATCCAAAAGCAGGAACAGATAAAACAACTCCTATAGGACTAAAATTAATATCTTCTTTCAATTTTAATCTTTTGATTTGATCTTTGTGATATAAGATAGAATCTATTGCATCATTAACTTCTAAGTCAGCTTCTTTAAAAGTTTTTGAAATATCTAACATTAAACATCCGATTAAATGAGATCTATTATCTTTTATTAAAGTAGCTACATTTTCTAAAAGATCTTGTCTATAGCGCAAGGAAGTGCTTGACCAATTTTTAAAGGTGTTTTTTGAGATATTAACTATTTCATCAAACTGATTTTTGCTAGCTAATGAAAAGTAATAAAGAATTTCATTTGGATTATTTAAGTCATATTTAATTCCATCTTTATTCTCTGTAAGTAATTGTTCATCAATAGAAATTGGAATTGTAGAAGGTTTAAAATTTTTGTATTTTTCAATAACTGAAAAGGCCCAAAGTCTATTATCTTTTATTGAAAAATCTGTTTCAGGCTCATTTTCGAAACCACCATATAAATTTATTGATTTAGTATTAGACATTCTATTTTGCATATTTCTTTTAGAAGAGGAAGTGGTTTTAATATCATAAACGCTTTGTTTAAAACAAAAAGCTAGTTCTTCAAAATCTTTACTTACTGAAGATAAATTTGAAACAAATGTTGAAAAATTATCTTTTTGGGTTGCTAAATCCAATCTTTTCAAAAACAGTGGAATTGCATTTACAAAGTTCTTTTTTAATACAACAGGAGCAAAATATGATATTTTTTCAAATATGGATTTAATTGATCTTCTAATATGAGAGCCTCTTCCTATCAAAAGTTCAATTTCTAGATATTTTTTCGTGTTATTTTCTAATGATGTAATAATTGAATAAGCTAAATCAAAAATATTTAAAGTACCAATTTTAATACTTGCATTTTTTGCATTTTCTTCCATCAAAGCAAAATCTATCATTTTCAAAAAGTTACTATCTGTTTCAATTTTGCTTGGAAAAATTGCTTGGGGGCAATTTTTTTTCACAGCATAAATTTGCTCAGCTTCATAATTTAATCCCTTGGAAATTCTTAAAATTATTGGATTAAATCCTTTTTCTACTCTTTTTTTAGAAAAATGAATTAATTTTTTTAAAATTTCAAAACTTTGTGGAAAGAAAGCTAAAAGGGAAATCGCTGCAGTATAATTATTAAATTCTTCATCTTGAATAGCTTCAATAAACGCAAGATAAGTTAAATCTATAAATTTACTTTCATAAAAATCTACAATAATTAGTTTTTCTTTTTCTTTATTATTAGAATATTTAATAGCGCATCTAAAAATTGTTTTTAATTTTTGAACTAAGCTATTTTTTAATTCATCAAAACATAAAAGCTCTTCATGGGGGAGTAAATCTTTTATATTTATAACTAAGGTATTTATTTCATCTTTTTTTAAATAATTTAAATAAGATCTTAAGTTATTACTAACACTTGATTCAGAAAACGCCTTAGGTAAAGTAGGGTATATAGAATACTCAATATTTTGGGATTTTTTTAAAAGGATTTCTTTACTTAAACAACCATTTTCAGCAGGAGAAACATTATAAGAAGATTCTTTTATTATACTTTTTGTAACAGAAGGCATTACCATGTAAGGCAAACTATTATAAAAAAATTTCAAAAGATACATTTTCAATTTGATATTAAAAGGCAAAAAAGATGGAACACCATAAATATATAAAAGGTATGCTAATTGATCAGCAGATCTCTCAACATTTGCTCTAAAACATTGATCTAGGACAGTTGAAAAAAAAGCTTTACCATTTAAACTTGATAAAATATTAAATAAGACAGTAATTTCCTTTTTTTCCTTAGCTAAGATTATTCTATTTCCTTCGAGTATAATAAGTTCAGTAAGATCTATGGACTTTTGAATTTTTTCATCAATTGGCAAAGGGCTTTTTATTTGATCTAAAATATCAAATGCTTGATCTAAATAAACTGACTTTTTAGACATGATGTTACCTTTAGCTTTCAAATATTTTAAAAGAAACCTGAAATATTTAAAATTATAAACTTAAAAAACATTTTAGCGCTTCAGAAGAAAGAGTGCTAATTCCCTGCAAGCTTTGATTGACAAGAATCAAAAATTGTCATAAGATTTACCTTTAAAAAAACATTAATTTTGAAGAGGCAATAAAATGGTAAAACTACTTAAGTTTAATGATAAAGCATTAAAATCAATCTTAAAAGGAGTTCAAACTTTAACGAAAGCAGTAAAAGTAACACTTGGACCAATGGGAAGAAATGTTGTAATAGATAAAGATTTTGGGTCAGTTATTTCTACAAAAGATGGTGTTAGTGTAGCTAAAGAAATTACTCTAAAAGATAAATTTGAGAATATGGGAGCTCAATTAGTTAAAGAAGCTTCTTTAAAAACATCAAATGTTGCGGGTGATGGAACTACAACGGCATGTGTTTTAACTCAAAGTATTTTTGAAGAAGGGTTAAAACAAGTAGTTGCTGGATATAATCCAATATTTTTAAAAAAAGGGATGGACAAAGCAGTAAGTGCTATTTTAAAAGAACTTACTAAACTATCTAAACCGATTAAATCACAAAGTGAAATAAAACAAATTGCAACTATATCAGCAAATAATGATGAAGAAATCGGAAGTATAATAGCAGATGCTATTGAAAAAGTTGGCAAAAATGGTCTTATTACAATAGCTGAGGGGAAAAGTATTGAAACTACATTAAATGTAGTTGAAGGAATGCAGTTTGAAAGTGGATTTATTTCACCATATTTTATAACAAATCCAGAAAAAATGATGGTAGAATATGAAAACCCATTAATTTTTATTACAGATAAAAAGTTATCTACAGCAAATGATATTGTACCTATTTTAGAAAAAGTATCTAAAGAAAATAAACCACTTATTATTATAGCAGAGGATGTAGACTCTGACGCTTTAGCTACATTAGTTGTGAACAAAATAAAATCTAATCTTCAAATAGTAGCAATAAAAGCTCCTGGTTTTGGGGATAGAAAAAAAGATATTTTAAAAGATATTTCTACACTTACTCAAACAGAAATTTTATCTGAAGAACTTGGATATGACTTGAAAGATTTTGAGTTGGAGCATTTAGGTAAATGCAAAAAAATTAAAATAACAAAAGACAAAACAACAATAATAGATGGATTTGGGTCAAAAGAAGATATATTAAATAGAGTAAATCAAATCAAATCAGAAATCAGAAATTCCACATCAGATTATGACATACAAAACCTAGAAGAAAGGCTTGCTAATTTAGCAGGGGGAGTTGCTGTTATAAATGTAGGCGCTGCAACAGAAGCTGAAATGAAAGAGAAAAAAGATAGAATAGACGATGCTTTAAATGCTACAAAAGCAGCTACTATGGAAGGCGTTGTATTAGGCGGCGGAGTAGCTTTAATTAGAGCCTCTAGTGCGATTGATAAATTAGATTTTCAAAATGAAGAAGAAAAAATAGGTTTTGCAATAATTAAAAAAG
>JAAKFI010000048.1 GCA_011065125.1 Candidatus Anoxychlamydiales bacterium
ATATAACATTTTTCTTTATTGCAATAGGAATATATTTTTTTGAAAGACCACCACCAGCCATAAAAAAGGCAAAGTCAACATCGTCAAAAGTTTTTTCATTAAGTTTTTTAACTAAATAACTTTTATTTTTAATAATTATTTTTTTATTTAATGATTTATTTGAAGCTATTAGCTTGAAATCAACATCAAAACTAGACTTTTCAAAAAGTTTTATAAGTTCTTGACCTACTAATCCAGTGGCTCCAATAATTGCAATTTTTAAACTCATGCTTTAAATCAATTATTATTTAATTTAACTTAGTAGTTTTACAAATTAGATATTTAAAGGAAAAGGAATATAAAAATGAAAAATTTGATCTTTAAAGAGACCCTTCAAGCTATAGAAGCTATAAATAAATTAAAAGAAGAAAAAGCATTAAATTTTATGCAAAAAGCAGCTGAAATGATAACAAACTGTTTCAATAGCAATGGAAAGATAATAATTGCTGGTAATGGTGGTAGCATGTGCGATTCTACCCACTTTGCAGAAGAGTTTACTGGTTTTTTTAGAAGAAGAGATAGAAAGCCCCTGCCTGCTATCGCTCTTTGTGAAGCGGGCCACTTAACATGTGTTTCAAATGATCAAGGGTTTGACTATGTGTTTTCTAGACCTGTAGAAGCTTTGATGAATGAAAACGATATTTTTATTGCTCTTACTACATCTGGTAATTCCAATAATTTAATAAATGCTGTGAAAGCTGCTAGAGAAAAAAAGGGCAGGGTAATTTCTTTTCTAGGTAAAACAGGAGGCTTATTGAAAGGATTATCAGATATAGAGTGGATAGTAGATGGTTTTGAAACATCTGATAGAATTCAAGAAGCACATATGGCTGCAGCGCATATAATAATAGAAGCTGTAGAGCAAGCTATATATTCTCCAAAAAAGATTTTAGAAAGTTTAAAAGAAAAAGCATGTCTTTAAAAAGTAATTTTTTTTTATTCATAAAAAAAATTATTGAAGAAGATAAAAAAGGCTTTTTTATATTTTTTATAAAAATTTTCTTATATTTTTTATCTATTTTTTACAAGATAGCTATAAATTTCAGAAATTTTTTATATGATAAAAACATTTTAAAATCTAAAAAATTAAAACCTTTTATTATATCAATTGGAAATATTGTAGCAGGAGGTAGCGGGAAAACTCCTTTTACAATATTTTTAGCAAATCAAATAAAAAATAAAAAAACAGCAATTGTTACAAGAGGTTATAAATCAAAATTAAAAACAAAATCTTATCTAACTAAAAAAAACGATACTGCCAAGCTTATTGGGGATGAGGCTGTACTTATAAAAAAAAATACAGATGCGAACCTATATATAGGCAATAATAAAATCCTTTCTTGTAAAAATGCTATGAATAATAAAAATGATATTATTATTTTAGATGATGGTTTTCAAAGTAGATATTTAAAAAAAGATTTAGAAATAGTTTTAATAAATCCAAAAGATGTTTTTAAAAAAAAGTGCTTTTTACCCAGAGGGCTTTTTAGAGAAAGTATAAAAAGTTTAATAAGAGCTGATATTGTCGTTATTAATAATTTAAAAAGTGAAAGTGATTTTGAAATTCTAAAAAAGGAAATTTCTAAATATACAAATGCTAAAATTTATTACTCTATTTATGAAAATTTAGGATTTTATGACATAAATGATCAAAAAATAGAGTTTAAATCGAATAAAATAGCATCTTTTTCATCGATTGCTAATCCAAAGGCATTTTTTGATACTTTAGAAGCATTGAATTTAGAAATTGTCTATAAAAAAGAAAAGTTGGACCATGAGAAATTCTTAAAAAATGAAATAGATGAATTTGTTTTAAATGCTTTAAAACTCGGAGCTGATTATATAATTGCAACAGAAAAAGATATAATTAAATTAAATAAAAGTGAAAGGCATAATTTACCAATAATTTATCTCAAGATTAAAAATAAATTAAGTGATAATAATTTCAACATAAATGATATTCTTGATAATATCTAATAAATATGTCATCATTAATCAAATTTAAATAAGAAATATTATGAAAAGTTGGATTAGAATTTTACTTGGGTTAGGTCTTGGAATATTAGTAGGGTTAATATTTGGCGAAAAAGCTCATGTATTCCAAATCTTTGGACAGATTTTTATCAATTTAATGACAATGCTAGTTGTTTTGATAATTTTTTCTTCCTTAGTTGTTGGGATATGTCATATTGATAACCCAAAAAAATTAGGAAGGATTGGATTTAGAACAATTGCTTTTTATCTTATTACTACTATGATTGCTATAGGTATTGCTTTAGTTTTAGCAAAAATAATAGAACCTGGTAAAGCTCTTCATTTATCCAAAGTAACAGTAACTTTTAATCATTTAGCTCCAAAAACTTTAAGCGACTTATTTCTTTCATTAATTCCTTCTAATCCATTTAAAGCGTTTGCTGAAGGTAATGTACTTCAAATTATTATTTTTTCTATTTTTTTAGGAGTAGCAATTACTTTTGTAAAAGAAAAAGCAAAACCTTTTTTAGCTGTTTTGGAATCTATTACTCATATCATGCATAAACTTACTCATTTTGTAATGTTATTGGCTCCTTATGGAGTTTTTGCTTTAATGGCAGCAACAGTTGGTAAAATAGGTGTTAGATCACTAATGCCTCTTGTTAAATTTTTAGCCTGTAATTACATAGCCTGTTTAATTCAGCTTTTATTAGTTTTCTCTGTATCATTAAAGTACTTAGCTCATGTAAAAGTAATACCTTTTTTTAAAGGTATGAAAGATGCTGTTGTTTTAGCATTCACTACCTCTTCTTCTTCAGCAACACTTCCTGTTGCTTTAGAATGCACCCAAAAACATTTAGGAGTATCTGAAGATATTTCAGGTTTTGTCTTATCTTTAGGATCTACAATTAATATGAATGGGGGAGCGATTGGACAAGCTATTTCAGCTATGTTTATAGCCCAAGCTTATGGCATTCATTTAGGTGTAGTTCAAATAATAACTCTTGTATTAATATCACTTTTTTCGGCAATAGGAGCTGCAGGTATCCCAGGTACTGGTCTTATTATGCTAACTCTTGTTTTAAATGTATTAGGATTGCCTTTAGAAGGGATTGCTTTAATAGCAGGAGTTGATAGATTAAGAGAGATGTTATCTTCTGTTGTAAATGTTTTAGGAGATGCAGTAGCTGCTGTATTTGTTGCTAAAAAAGAAGGTGAAATAAATGAAAAGGTCTATCATGCAGCTACATGGATAGATTCGGATATATAAAAAGATATTATGGAAGAAATAGAAATAAAATTACCAAAATTAGGTGAATCAATAGTATCAGCTACTATTGTAAGTTATTTTAAAAAAGAGGGTGAATTCATAAAAAAAGATGATGCTCTTTTAGAAGTTGCAACAGATAAAGTAAACAGTGAAATACCTTCTCCTGTAAGTGGAGTTATAAAAAAACTTTCTTTTAAAGCAGGGGACAGTGTTGAAGTCGGAAATACAATTGCAATTATTGAAGCTACAGAAAAGCCGTTAAAGGAAAAAAAAGAAGAAAAAGCTGAAGAAAAAAAAGAAAAAGTAGAAAAATCTAGTGATAAGAGTTTATTTTATTCACCGTCTATACAAAGACTTGCAAGAGAAAAAGATATTTCGATAGAAGCGCTAGGATTTATTAAAGGAACTGGATCTAATGGAAGAATTACAAAACAAGATATTGAAAATTATAAAAAAAGTCCTTCAATTCAAACTAAATTAAAATATAAAAGTATAAAAACATCTTCTATCAGAAAGATAATTGCTGATGCAATGCAAAAGTCTAAAAATTTAATTCCACATGCATATTTAGTTGATGAGATTGATCTAACTGATTTATTAACTTATATCAATAGTCAAAAAAAAGAATTTTTTGAAAAAAATAATGTTAAATTAACTATTACCTCATTTATTTGCTATGCTTTAGCTAGAGCTATTAAGAAATATGAACTTTTAAATTCTAGTTTCACTAAAGATGAAATATTAGTTTACGAAGATATAAATTTAGGTATAGTTGTTAGTGTTAATGATATTGTAATGCTTCCTGTTATAAAAAAAATACAAGATTTACAAATCTTAGACATTTCTAAGCAAATATCTTCTTTAAAAGAAAAAGCTATTTCTAATAATTTAAAATTTGAAGATGCTAAAGATGGTACTATTACACTTACTAATTTTGGTATGGGTAATACAATGATGGGTTTTCCAATTATTAAACATCCAGAAGTTGCTATAATCGGTATAGGAACTATAAAAGATAAAGTTTCTTTAATAAACGATCAAATACAAAATAGAAAAATTGTAAATGTAACTCTTTCTTTTGATCATAGAGCTTTTGATGGTATTTATGGATGTAATTTTTTAAATGAATTTAAAAAGATATTAGAAAATGGACATAAAATCTCTATTTGATAAAAAAAAAGAATATTTAGACTTTTTTTTTGAAAATGTCGATATAAAAAAAACACAAAAAATCTTAGATATTTTAATTAATTGTAAAAATAATATTATTTTTACAGGCATTGGTAAAAGTTCTTTTATAGCTAATAAAATAGCAAATACTATGTTATCTACTGGAACAAAAGCAATTTTTTTACCTCCTATTGATGCTCTTCATGGAGATATAGCAATAGTAAATGAAAATGACATATTCATGGTATTTTCCAAAAGTGGAGAGACAAATGAACTTTTAGATTTAATTCCTTTTGTAAAAAAAAGAAAAGCTAAAGTAATAGCAGTTGTTTCTAAAATCAATAGTTCTTTAGAGAAAATTTCTGATGAAACTATATATCTCCCTTTAAAAAAAGAGCTTTGTCCTTTTAATTTAGCTCCAACTACTTCTACATGTACACAATTAATTTTTGGAGATATATTAACGATTGCTTTAATGGAAAATAAAAAATTTAGTATTTCTACTTATGCTATCAATCACCCCAAAGGAGCTATTGGTAAACAAATATACCTAAAAGTAAGAGATTTGATGGTTAAAGGAGAAGATCTTCCTATTTGTGAAAATGATCTGACTATCAAAGATATTTTAAATGAATTATCATCTAAAAAATGTGGATGTGTATTGATAACAGATAATAAAAGACAATTGAAAGGAATTTTTACAGATGGTGATCTTCGAAGGTTAATAGAAAAAAAAGACTCACTTTTTTTAAATGAAAAAATTGAAAATGTAATGACTACATCTTTTATATCTACTAAGAGTGATACCCTAGCAGTAGAGGCATTAAAACTAATGGAAGAGAAAGTTCAAATTACTGTTCTACCAGTGATTGAAAACAATCAATTATTGGGTCTTTTAAAAATGCATGATGTTATCCAAGCAGGTTTAAAATCTCTTTAATTTTACTAAAAAACATTATAATATATAGTCACAATTAAGAGGATAAAATTTAAAATGAATACTATTAATAATATTATTATTTTTATTTTTATAATAGGTTATGTGTTTATAGCTTTAGAATATTATATAAAAGTGAATAAGACAGCAACAGCAATACTTACTGCTGTTTTAACTTGGGTATTTTTATTTCTTCATGATGGAATGATTGACATATCTGAACAGATAAAGATTGAAAGACATATTGGGGATGCTTCTCAAATAATATTTTTTTTACTTTCAGCTATGACATTAGTTGAAATTATTGATTCTCATAAGGGGTTTCAAATAATAACTAAATATATAACTACAAAATCCAAAAAAAAGCTACTTTGGATTGTTGCTATTTCTTCTTTTTTTCTATCGGCTGTTTTAGATAATTTAACCACAACAATTGTAATGATTTCGTTATTAAGAAAACTCCTTCCTGATAAAAAAGAAAGATTATACTATTGTGCAACTGTTGTAATAGCAGCAAATGCTGGGGGTGCATGGACTCCGATAGGAGATGTAACTACAACCATGCTTTGGATAAAAGGACAGGTGACTGCTTTAAAAGTTATTAAAGCCTTATTTTTACCATCCCTTACGGCAATGATTGTTAGCATTTTTTTAATAGGCACAAAACTCAAAGGTAAATTTAAATCAATTGATTTAAAAAAGCATAAAATTGAACCAGGGGCTAAATTAGTTTTAATTTTAGGGATTATATCCTTTGCGTTTGTTCCTGTTTTTAGATATTTAACCCATCTTCCTCCATTTATGGGGATGTTACTTGGTCTTGGAATAATTTGGGTAGTAACAGACATAAAACATCATAAATATGAGACTAGAAAACATTTAAGGGTTCCTTTTGCTCTAACTAAAATTGATACGTCATCAGTGCTTTTTTTTCTTGGCATTTTGCTTGCTGTGAATTCTTTAGAAATGGTTGGTATTCTAAAAAAACTAGCTATTTATTTAGATGTGCATATAAATAATTTAGCAGCTGTGGCAACGTCTCTTGGGTTTTTGTCAGCCTTAATAGATAACGTTCCTTTAGTAGCAGCAACAATGGGTATGTATGATATGGCAATATATCCTCCTGATTCAAGTTTATGGCAAATGATCGCATATGCAGCAGGAACTGGCGGTAGTATACTAATTATTGGATCTGCTGCAGGAGTTGCACTAATGGGCATAGAAAAGATTGATTTTGTTTGGTATTTAAAAAAAATAAGTCTTACTGCAATAACTGGGTACTTAGCTGGAATGGCTGTTTATTTGCTTTTGAATACAATTTAATACTGTCTTATAAAAAGTTTTGAGCAATAAAAAGGCCTTGATTTCTCAAGGCCTTTGCATGAATTTTAACTTATTCTAATTAAATTAGAAATCAAGTCCAAGTCCGAAGTGGAAACCGTTAAAAGAAAGGTCTCCTCTGCTAACTGTATCA
>JAAKFI010000049.1 GCA_011065125.1 Candidatus Anoxychlamydiales bacterium
GGGATTGAGCTGGACGGCTGGATTAAAACCGAAATCAAAGGCAATACGCAGAAGGCTACCAGATTCCGATATGTGGGCGAGTAAGGAGGGCAGTGATATGCCGAAGCAAAAAAAAGTCAAATTTCTTTCAGTTTTCACTTGAACAGTAAAGATGTTGGAGGTATAATACCGATGTTATGGCCAAAGAAAAGCAAGACATTGAGTTTATGAAATCAAAATTGAAAGATTTTATAAAATATAAATTAAATCCAGATAAATTTGATTTATCTCAAATCGAAATCATTTTCAAAAAATTTAAAAATTTTGATGAATTTTATAAAAAAGTAATTTCTTATAAATGTTTTTCAAGAATTGAAAGATTAAAATCTTTTCAAGAACTTTTTTTAGAATTCAGAAATAATTTAAAGATTTTTAATGAAAAAATAGACAAAAAATTATTTTTTATAGAATTCGACTCCATTTCACAGAGATTTAAAAAAATTACTGCTCATAATAAAGATGAATATTTCTTTACTCTACAGAAAATAATTGATTGCATAAATGGGGTGAATTTCGATTGTCTTGTGTTTAGTAATCTTATATCATTAAAAGGATCTGTCTTTGAGTTTTTAGGCAGTCAAAACATGAAAAAAGCATTTTTAGAGGATTCTTTTGAAAGTTTTAGATTTTATAAATTTTTATTAAAATTGCAAAAATTCCTTTATCCAATTATTAAGGAAGCGAGTGATTTTGATTTAATTTTTGAAAGAATATCTTTAGATTCCTTAAAATATTTAGATGAGATGTTAGATCAAGAAGAAATTTTATCTTTCGATAAAATGCAAAAAAAGATGTTAGATTCTTTAAAGATTGACAATTTTTTGAATGCTGTTCGATATAAATATACAGCAGCTATTATTGATGAATTTCAAGATACAGACTTTATTCAATTTGATATTTTTAAAAAAGTATTTTTGGATCATAAAAAGACGTTAGCCTTTTATTTAATAGGTGATGCAAAACAATCAATATATAGTTTTAGAAATGCTGATTTATATACTTACTTAAATGCTTTGGAAAAATTTGATAATGTTTATAATTTAAATACAAACTATAGATCTTCTAGTGGGCTAATCTCTTCCTTGAATTATTTATTTTCTGAATTTTCTAAAAATTTATTTAAGTTACCGAAATTAGATAATCATATTGAATATGTGCCAATAAATGCTGTAAAAGAAAATATCTTTAAATTGAATGACAATAAAAAGGATATTCATTTTTTTATTTCTGAAGATAACAAGAAAAAAAAATGGCCAACAGATAAAATTGAGAAAGATTTTTTTAGTTTTATTGCCAGTGAAATTTTATATTTAACATCTCAAAAAATAGATTTAAGCCGAATTTCTATTTTAGTAAAAGATAGATATCAAGCAAATAGATTAAGTCTTTTTTTTCAAACTATAAATATCAAAAACAATGTATATAATCCCTCTTCATTAAAAGCTTCGAAAGCCTTAGATGAACTTAAGCTTTTTTTCGATGCGGTTTTAGATCCAAATGATATCAATAAGATTAAAATTGCTTTAACGACTTCATTTGTGGGATATAACTTAAATAAAATTAATAATTTGGAATCTTTTAAAAAAAATATTGAAAACTTTTTTTATCTAAAAAAGATATTTTTAGAAAAGAAAATAGCTGTTTTTTTTACTAAATTTTTTGAATCTAAATTTGATAATTTAACTATTTTAGAAAGAATTATTTCTCAAAAGAAATTAATTTTTTATTTAGACTTACTTCAAATAATAGATTTATTTTTTGAAGAATCGAACTTAAATTTGAATAAAATAGATTCTTTTTTTTATAAAATTAAATCCTTTGATGAAGAGAACTCAATAATTAAAAGAAAATCAGTTTTTGATGAAGGAGTGGTTATCATGACAACTCATATGAGTAAAGGATTAGAATTTGATATAGTTTTTGCTTTAGCTTTAGCTTCTGAAACAAAATTAGAAAATAAAAATTTAGAAGAGATTGATGCAGAAAAATCTAGGCAACTTTATGTTGCTCTTACTAGATCTAAATATAGAACATACATCCCAATTGCTATTGATATTGCAAAAAAAAACATTAGAAAAGGGGAGGCTTCTCCGGTAGATTTATTTTTACAAAATCATTTTAATGAAAAAAAGGATTTTGTATGTTTCAATAAAGAGGAGATCATTAATGCATTAAAACTACTTAAAAAAAATAATATTGCAACTTTTTCTTATGCAAGAAATAAAATTGTATCCCCTTTTCAGGAAGACAAAATTATTTTACAAGAACCGAAAGAATTTTTCTATTCAAACAAAATGGATTCAATCTTATCTTTTTCGATGCTAAAAAAAGAGAAAAAATTTGATTATTTTGAAAAAAGCAAAGAATCACTAACTCCAATTGGTAGTGAGATTGGTAATTTTTATCATTTAATTTTTGAAAAAATTTTTAAGAATAAAATTTCTGAGGATAATCAAATTTTTCAATTGATTGCCAATGAGGCGCAGATTTATGGATTTGAAAATTTTGTTGAAAATATTTTTTTGGATGTCAAAAGCACAATTAATATACCTTTGTTTAAGGAAAAGGGATTTTGTTTAAAAAATGTTTCTTTTGATGATATATATGTTGAAGTAGAGTTTTTATTTCCTTTTGAAAATAATTTTTTTAAAGGATTTATTGATCTTATTTTTAAATATAAAGATAAATATTATTTACTTGATTGGAAATCAAATTTTCTCGGTAATAAAAAAAGTAGCTATGAAAAAAAACTTTTAGAAAAAGCAATGATTGAAAATAATTATTTTATGCAAGGATCAATTTATGCGGATGCTCTATTTAAATTTTTAAAAAACATAAAAAAAATTGATCCCATAAAGTGTTTTGGAGGAATGTTTTATGTTTTTTTAAGAGGATCTAAATTTAATGAAGGTATTTATCATTTCCATCCTGATATTTCAAATTTAAAAACAATAACTTCTAAAATATAGGCACATTTTGCTAGATTTAAATAAAAATAATTTTATTTTTTTACAAAAGCTTTTAAAAAATAATTTTTTTTCATCTACAGATTATTTTTTTTCAAAAATCTTCAAACCATCTGAAGAAGATGTTGCAATTTTTTTATCTTATCTTTTTTTTATTTCTACAAAGGGAAATTTATCATTGAAAATAGAAAATAATGATATTTCTCCAAATTTAATAAATTTAGAAAATATTGAAGATAAAAAAAAATTAGAAAAATTAATTATTTCTGGATCTAAAAAAAATAATGAAAAATTTATATTTGAGCCAAAAGACGATCTTTCTTTATCTGATAAAATAATTGTTAAAAGAAGTATATTTTTTTATCTGCAAAAAAATTATTTTTTAGAAACTCAAATTTTAAAAAATTTAAATTTTTTAATTACAAAAGAGCCTAAAGATATTTTTCAAAAAAAAATATTTGAAGAAAATATTTCTTATTTAAAAAAAGATAATATTTTAAATAATAATCAACTTTTTGCTATTCAAAACGCTAAAAACAATGTTATTTCAATAATAACAGGGGGACCAGGAAGTGGCAAAACATATAGCGTTAGATATTTAATTCAAACTTTTTTAAATAGTCTAAATATAGAGAAAAAAGATTTTAAAATTGTTATTTGTGCTCCTACTGGGAAAGCTAAATCACATCTTGAGAAAAAAATTTTACCATATTTTTCTAATGCTTCAATTGATTCTAAGACTCTACATAGCTTGTTGAAAGTAAATAGGAATAAAAATACTGATTTTAATCAATCCAAGCTTATATACGATCTTATAATTGTTGATGAAGCCTCTATGATTGATGCAAAGTTAATGGCTCAATTATTGGGACAAATTCATGAAAATTCTAGATTAATATTAATTGGAGATGATTTTCAATTATCACCTGTTGATGCTGGAAATATTTTTTATGAGCTGTGTAATATCGATAAGATAAAAAAGATATTTTTAGATAAAAATATTAGATTCGAAAATGAAAAATTATATAATTTATCTTTATCAATAAAAAACAAAGATATTAATAATTTTTTCAAGCAATTTGATCAAGAATGTATAAAATTTTATGATACTAATTCAAATATAGAAATAAGAAATGAAATTTTTAATTTTATAGAAAAAAATTATATCTTTAATAAAGATTTAGATCCTGCAAATGCTTTAGAAAATGTTTCTAAATATAAAATTTTGACATCCAAAAATTTGGGTGTTTTAGGTATAGAAAAAATAAATCAACTCATTTTTAATTATATTTTATCTAAAACTAATTCAAAAAGTTCTTTTTATATACCAATTATGATTTCGAAAAATGATTACGATAAAAATTTATTTAATGGAGATATTGGTGTTTGTATTTCAAAAAAAGAAAATATACATGATTTAACGAAAGGGAATTTTTATTTTTTTGAAAAGGATAAATTAAGAAAATTTTCTTTTTATGAAATTAATAGATTTGAGATTGCTTTTTGCATTTCAGTACATAAATCTCAAGGAAGTGAATATGATGATTTATTATTTTATTTACCATCATCTATTATAAATTTTGGGAATGAAATTTTATATACTGCTATTACAAGATCTAAGAAAACTTTGACTGTAATTTCTGATAAAAAAAATTTAGCAGATGTTTTATTGAAATTTAATAAAAAAACATCTGCATTAAGAAATAGAATGGCTAATTAGTTATATTTTTCTTAGCGTATCTTGAGCATATTTGGCTCCCATAGCTACTCCATTGATAATCAATGTAGTTGGCAGGGAAATAATTGAAACGCTCCATAAAGCGAAAGTCCCAAGAACAAAATTATTAGTATTATTATTTTGTTCAGGTTTTTTTGAAATACGCTCTTTTAATAAACTACATCCTGTTAAACAAAGGACAGTTGATGGATTTATTAACGATATATTCCATAGAGCAAATGTCGCAGCTGCTACAACACTTGTTTTATGCCCAGTCCATCTCTTTGAAAAATTTAAAATCTTTGACCCATAGGTTTTAATAGGAACAACTGTTCTATTTAAAACTCTTTGGAATTTAGATTTTTCAGCTATTGGATTTGTATTAGAAATTTTTAAAATAAGATTTGTTCTTAAAATTTCTAATTCATCTAACTGTTTTTTTAAAACGGCATATCTTTGCAAAAGCGGCTGGTTTTTTTGTGGACTATTGAGTGTATAATCATCAATTTTTTCTTTTAAATGATTTAGTTTTTTTAGATTTTTTACTAGATTTATAAAATTGTTATTTAAATCTTCATGTTCTTTATCAGTTAATAGAACTCTTTCTTCATCGCTATTTAATTTAGCTAAAAGGGCATTTAAAGTATTTTTCACAATATTTAAGGATTCCAAACCTTCTTCTAAATTATTTAATGTTTTTTCTAAAAGTTGATCAGTCATAACACCAAAACAACGATCATAAATTACAGATATTAAGTTTGAAATAATTGGTAAATGCATGTTATTAACCTTTAAATTACTTTTTTTACAAATCTTGATTTAATTCTTGCTGCTTTATTTTTTTTGTAAATACCTTTTTTTGCAGCTTTATCTATTAAGCTATTTAAAAGATTTAATTTTTTTTGAACATCTTCTTTTACTTCTTTTTTAACAACAGCTTTTTCAATTGAATTTATAGCTGTTCTAATTTTTGATTTAAAAGCTTTAGTTCTTTGGTGGGTTTTTTGTGATTGAATCACTCTTTTCAATGCTGTAGGCATTTTTTTCTTTTTCTTTTTGTCTTCTTCTGCCATTTTTTTTCCTTTTGGGTAAAATAATTATTTTATTTTTAATAATTGATTTTAAGATTATAAACTGTTTGATATAATTCGTCAAAAATAGATTTTTAATTTTATGGAAAATAAGTTTCAAAATAAGATTTTATGGTCTGCATTAATTGGAAT